>USEM01000001.1 GCA_900553695.1 uncultured Clostridium sp.
GCATAGTATATACTGCCATTTTTCCTGTACCAAATTGTACTACTTTTACTTTTCTTTCCATAACTTTCCTCCTTCAAAATTTTATACCTAGATTATACACCAAATGATAAAAAATATACAATATTATTTTTGTAATTTTTGCAATTTTTTCAGCAAATTTATTGACATTTTTGCTAATATATTGCATAATAAAGTATGTTCTTATGTTCGAAAATTCGTTCAAGAGCATATTTTTATTTTTAGGATGTGATTTTTATGTCAAAAGTCGATGTAGTTTTAGGCGCATTTTATGGAGACGAAGGAAAAGGTAAAATTATTGATTACCTATCAAAAGATGCAGATATTGCTGTAAGATTTTCAGGTGGTAGCAATGCTGGTCATTCTATTGAAGTTGATGGCAAAAAGTTTGCTTTTCACTTAATACCTTCTGGTATTTTTAACAAAGGCACATTAGCTGTTATAGGGAATGGAGTTGTTGTTGATCCAAAACTTTTACTTGATGAAATGCACGAGTTAGAAGAAAATGGTGTTTCAACAGAAAACCTATATATTAGTGAAAAAGCTCATATTGTTCTACCTTACCACATGGAAATGGATAGACTTCTAGAAGAATGCCGTGGTTCTGGAAAAATAGGAACAACAGCAAGAGGAATTGGCCCTGCATATTGTGATAAACATGAAAGATGTGGAATTAGAGCCGAAGACTTTATTAGTGATAGATTTGAAGAATTATTAACAATTAATGTTAATAACAAGAATAAAATTTTTGAAATGTATGGTCACCCTACATTTGATGCAAAAGAGATTTTTGAAGAATACAAAAAATACGCTGAAATTTTAAAACCACATGTCATAGATACAATAAGCTTATTACACAACGCTTTAGAAAATGGCAAAAAGATTTTATGCGAAGGTGCACAAGCTACTTTATTAGATATAGATTTTGGTAGTTACCCATTTGTTACATCTTCAAACCCTACAATAGGTGGTGTTTGCACAGGTACTGGTATTGGTGCAAAAGATATTGGAGAAGTTTATGGAGTTTCTAAAGCATATTCTTCACGTGTTGGTAGTGGACCATTTGTTACTGAACAAAACAACGAAATTGGTGATACTATAAGAGAACTTGGTCATGAATATGGTGTTACTACAAAAAGACCTAGAAGATGTGGTTGGATAGATTTAGTTGCTTTAAAATATGCTGTTAGATTAAATGGTATTACTGCATTAGCAATTAACCATCTTGATACTATTGGAAAACTTCCAGAATTCAAAGCATGTGTTGCTTATAATCATAACGGAGAAATAACAACAGATTTTACAACAAATATTGATTTCTTAAATAATTGCACAGCTGTTTATGAAGATTTTGAAGGTAATTTTGGCGATATAAGTCATTGCAAAACAAGAAGTGAATTACCTGAAAAAGCTCAAAAATATTTAGCTAGAATTGAAGAAGTTGTTGGTGTTCCAGTTAAATTTATTGGAACAGGTGCCGGTCGTGATGCAATAATTGTTGATTAAATTAAATGCCTCAGTTTAAACTGAGGCACTTTTTTTATTGAAATATTTTTCTGTAATAATCATTATCTAAAATCATCGTTGACATTTTAAATTTTTGATATATAATTTCGCTTATTTGTTCTACATACCATTCTGGAATTTCTACTCCCTCATTAGGCATGAATTTGTCTTGTACTGCACTATATCTTCCTTTATCTGTTATAAAGCTTCTATCTGAGAATATTACTATTTGTTCTTTGTTGTTTGATAATATATCATTTCCTATTAAAAGTCTAGAATCATATTCTACTCCAAATAGATTTAGTACTGTTGGCAATACATCTAAGCTTGAACATACTTTTTCAACCTTTACAGGTTCTTTCATGCTTCCACTCCATATTAATAGTGGTGTGTGGTGTTTTTCAAAAGTATTGTCTCTTTCATAATTTGAAAGTTCATTTAGTTCTGATAAAGTTAACCCATATGGATAGTGGTCTGGGCTTATTACAATTACTGTATCTTCTAATTTACCTGCCACTTCCAAATCTTGAATTAATTTTCCAACTGCTTTATCTAGCTCTATTTGTGTTGCAAGGTATGCTCTTGCTTTATGTGAGTATGGCAAATCTTTTACTTGTTCCCAGTTCCTAGCTGCCATGCAATTTCCATTTGTTGTATAATTTAGATGTCCACTAACTGTCATGTAATATGCTAAAAATTTATCATTGTTTATATAGTCTTGGGTTGTAACTTCAATGGTTTCATAATCGCTATTAGGCCAAAGGCTAGTATTCATTCTATCTTCTAAACCTGTTCCCACTGCCAAATATGAATCATAACCCATTGTTTTAATGTATTTATCTCTATGGTAATAGGTTGCTGTGTGGTCATGGTATGCATTGGTTGAATATCCAAGGCTTTTAAATACATTTGCATATGAGTATGGCATGTAATGGTTTTGTACTCTATAAATACTCCAAACTCCTTCTTTTGGAATTAAGGAAGTATCTGTTATATATTCTCCATCTGCTGTACTTACTGGAAATAGTGGGGTATAGAAATTATCAAACTGAAAGCCCTCATTATATAATTTATAAAGGTTAGGTGTAACGTCTTCTCTTATTGCAACATTGCTTAAACCTTCTGCAACAAATACTACTAAGTTTTTTCCCTTAAACATTCCTGTATATTCATTTTGCTCTGATGGAATTTGATTTGCAAAATATTCATGCATTTGTTTTATATCCTCGTCTGTTTCATTTGCAATTAGGCTTTCGAAATCAATATCTGTAATATTATATTTCGTCTCTTCTTTAATTGCATCTTCAGGAAGCGAAGTTACTTCAATTGAAACATTTTCTTCAAACCCTAAAATCAAGCGTTCTAAATCAAGTTTCATTGTAGTAAATATACCCATTCTATTTGCTGTAACTTTTGGCACATGTAAATTATAGTATAAGTTTTTGTTTGAATTTATACCTTCTGTATTAATTGTATTTATACAAAGAATTCCTATTCCATATACTACTACTATGCTAAACATTTTTATTAGTATATTTTGCTTAGTGTCTTTTTTAAACTTTAGAACTTTAGTTTTATGTAGTATTATTAGTACTATAACTGGCAAGAATATGAGTACAAGTCCAATCCAATTTTGTGCCATTTCATCTAAGATTGTTGTCATAAATTCTGTAACCTGCCCGCCATTTACAATTGAGTAAAATGATAATATTGCTTCATAAATTTTGTAATATACAAGCTGTGCTCCACCAACAAAGCATAATCCAATTGTTAAAACATATGAAATTACAACATTTACTTTTCTTTTAAATATTGAAGTTAATAGACTTAAAAAAATTGCAAATGGAGATGATAAAAGTATTATCATTAGCGCTGTTTTAGGGAAAGCTCCAAAAATAAGGCCTGAAAGGACTAATTCTTCGTATATTATAAATGCTAGCCAGTATATTAATTCTTTTATTATTTTATTGTTTTCTACATTATTTTCCATAAATTCACCTATGGTGTATTATACACCATAGGTGATGTTTTTTACAAGTAAAACTTGTATATTTTCTCTTGTATTTAAATAACATTTTATGATATTATATAGCAAAGGAGTGGTGTTATGCTTTCTCGAACTAAACGTAAAAAATCTATAAAGAATTTAAAGAAATTTAAAAAGGCTAAATTTAATTATGCTAAATTTGTTAAAAAATATTACATAGAAAAAGGCGAAGCATATATTTCTGCAAAGGTTAATTCTATTGATGATATTATCTCAAAGTATTCTACTAAAGATTATGAATGGATTAATCCAGAATTTGCAAGTTATATTGAAGAAAGTGCTTACTATATTCCTCTTGAGGAAAGTATTACTATTGAAATTTGTGGTGGTAATTTTTCTGAAGAAGAAAAAGACATGATTAAAAGAGTTATTAAAGATTACTTTGGTTTAAAACTTGGAGATAAATTTTTAGACTTAGATATTAACAAGCATAAATCATTTATACTATTTTTATTTGGTATTATTAGTTTAGGTGTATTTGCAATTTTAA
Source organism: uncultured Clostridium sp. (assembly GCA_900553695.1). GTDB lineage: Bacteria > Bacillota > Clostridia > TANB77 > CAG-508 > UMGS1781. The sequence goes on from USEM01000001.1 coordinate 4,062, forward strand.
GTAATTTCTCTATTATTACTGCTGTTAATGAACTTCTTTTATTACTCTTTTGGTTCTTCCTTTGGGAATATGCCGATTTAGGTTGGCTTACACGTGGTAATTTACGTTTAGAACAGATTGAAGCTGGTCAGCTTTCTACTGCAAAAATTGTTTTCTTAGATGAATAACTTGAAAAACATATAAAAGTATCCACAATTTATCCACAGATAGTGGATAAATTATGGTTTGTTTTTTTATTTTAATTTTATTAAAACTGCTATACTTTCTACAACTTCAATTATTCCAGTAATTAATAGGAAAACCCCTGAAACAACAGCTACTGAAACTACTGTGCTAAATGGTTGTATTAACATATATACACCTAAAGCTAATGTTAACATTGCTGTAATTAATATCCATATCCAGCTATTCTCATCAACACTTTTTACGCTAATTGAGAATTGTATTTTAATTATACTTTTTATAATAATCCAAATACCTGCAATTGTTGTTAAAATAGATACTATAACATTTGAATTAATTAAAACTACAAATGCTATTATTATTTCAACCATTCCTTCAACAAGTGCATTACTAAACATCTTCTGATCCTTTTCCATTGCAACAAATAAAATCACACTATATGCTCCATCAATAAGTAAACAGATTCCTAATACTGTCATTACCGAGCTTATCATTGTTTCTGGTTTTACCATTAATAGAATTGCTATAAGAATCATTATTGCTGAACTTAAAATTGAACGTCTTTCACATTTTTTAATGTACTCTACTATCATTCTTTCTCACCTCTTTTCTTTAGTTTATCTTTTAATAAATTTATTTTAGTATAAAACTTTGAGCTGAAATTAAATAACCAATTTATAACTGGGTTGTATGTGATATACATCTCGTTTATAAATTCCATAAATACTGGGTTAAAACCTTTTTTAAATTTGTATACTCCGGTATTGTGGGTCGTTTTCACTTTTGAAACCTGATACTCCTCTAAAGTCATACCAATTGCAATGTTCTTCCATTGCCCATTTTATCATTTCCCATTGTATTAAATAGTTTGGCATTAGATTTCTATGTTTATTTGAACTTCCACCATATAAGTACCAGACTTTATCTCCATAATATATTGGAAGTGTTGCAGCTATTGGTTCTCCTTCATATTCTGCAATATAAACTCTTGCGTGTTCTTCTCCCATTTTATCATAAATTTTTTGGAAATATGATAATGGTCTTATAAAGAAATCGTCTCTTGAACCTGTTGTTTTCATTATATCATAAAATATAGGTAAATCATCTCTTGTTCCAATTCTTACTTTTACACCTTTTCTTCCTGCGAGTCTAATGTTGTATCTTGTTTTTGATTCAAAAGATTGCAAAAGTTCTTCTTCTGTTTTATTTCTTAGATCTAACCTAAATACATATTTGGGTTGCAAAACTTGACCTATGTCTTTTATATTTTTCTTTGTTTTGTATCCAAGTTCTGTTATTATATTTTTAAACTCCTCATCACTTACTAAAACATCTGGGTCTAGTCTAAATATAAATGCTCTATGTTTTTTTGCTATTTCTCCGTGCTTTTTTTGTAAGTTCTTTAAGTGTTTCCTTATCATGTGGGTCACACACAAATCCTCTTGGTGCATACATTATATGTCTATTTATAACTGGCACTTTTCTAAGTAAAATGCTCATTGTTCCTTTTATGTTACCAGATTTATCTTTTACTATTATGAACTCTTTTTTCCATTCTGTTTTTACTTCTGCCCATTCTGGTGTTTGCATAAAATTTGTTTTTGGGTTTGTTTGTAAAAATTCTTTTAATTTTGTATCCATATTTTCTCCTCTTTTTATTTAAATATCGTATCTACTTAATATTTGTGCAGGTGTCTTTTTTACAACATTATGTACTGGAAGTAGACCTACTATCAAATTAAATGCATATATAAAAATAATTGTTGCTATTATTGACCATGTATTTACTAGGAAAAAGTTTGAAAAATATGCCATTTGTGATAGTGTTTTTAAAATATATACCATTAATAATATTCCTGGTATGCTAGCAAGAGTTGTTATTGCAATTGTTTCTCCAGCAAACATTTTATATATATCCATTTTCTTTATTCCTATTGCTCTTAGTATTCCTATCTCCTTTATCCTTGATAAGAAAGATGATCGTATCATTAAGAATATTTCAACAAGTGATATTGCAAGAATAATTGCTGAAACTATTAAGCTTGTTTTCATACTTTCTCTTTTTTGCCTTAAGAAGTCTTTTTTACTATTTTCATATGTATCTATAATATTTAAGTCTAAGCTTCTAAAGTCACTTAATACTTTATCTTTGTCTTTTGTATATATCATAAATTCTTTTCTTTCGCCTATCAACTTATATTTTACAGTATTATTATTTACCAAATAAGTGTCTATGTTTTCTTGTCTATCATAATAGCCTACTACTGTAAGTTTTGTATCATTTACTGTAACTGGTATTGTTTTATTTAATTTCATATCATATTTGTGTGAAATATTTACAATTACCTCATAGTCATTCTCTGGGAAACGACCTTTTTCTAACGTTATTTTATCATCGAATAGTTTGTAATCCAATATTTGTGTAATATCTGTTTCTTCGTTGTCATTATATACAAAAGAGGTTCCTATATCCATTATATTATCATCTGAATTTCTTGCATTTTGCACAATGTTTATTAGCATTGCTGGACTTGCATATATTGATGGGGTTAAAAGATCTACTATTCCAACTACTGTGAATTCCCCAACATTATTTAATTTAAATGTTCTACCTATCATATCTTCTGGTTTTAATATTCCCATCATTTTGAAAAGTGATATGTCTTGTTCTATTTGTTTTTGAATTACCATTTTATCAAGTACTAGCTGTCTATCATTTTCTGGCATTGTTCCACTTATTAAGTTTTCACTATTTATCATGTCTGTACTTGAAATTGAACCAGTAATATAAATATTCATTCTACTTGATTGATAATAATCATTTGGGTTAAACTCAAATGATATAATTGAGCTTCCTGGCAATATGTAATTAACATTTTCATTTTGCTCTAATAACCTATATTGTTCAACACTCATATTTGGTTGTTTTATTTTCAAATAATTACTATTGCATTGTACAAAATCTGCATCTTTTATAGTTAGAGTTGCACAAATGCTACTTACAGCATACATTATAAACATTGCTGAAATAAAAAAACCTATAAGTAATATCTTTTTCAATATAGAAAAATCAAACACCTTCCTAAAACCATTAATTAGAAGAGTTACAGGATTTAATATTGATGAGTATCTCTTTTTTACGTTCTTATCTACTATTTTGTCAAAGTCAAATTTATATTTTTCTAATTCTTGTTTGCTTAATTTTTTGTAATGTTCATCTACCATCTCAAGCCCAGAATTATCGTCTATTACTTCTATCTTTTCATTTTTGTTTGATTTTATATAAATATTTCCATTTTTTAATACAATGTTTATATTTATTGGTTGTTTTTCATCTGAATATATATTTATATCTGTATTTTCTTTTTCAAGTTTTTGGTGTTCTTTAAAATCCTTTAAGTAAAATTTGTTTTCTATTCTATAATCTAATTCGTTTTCATGCTTGTTTTCATAGTCTTTTACAATACTTCCATCTTGTATTTCTATAATTCTACTTGCATAGAATTCTGCTAAATCTTTTTCATGTGTTACTAATATTACTAGTTTTTCTTTTGATATAGCTTTTATAATGTTCATTACTTCTAGTGAATTTTTGCTATCTAGGTTTCCTGTTGGTTCATCTGCTAAGATTATATCTGGTGCTTTTGCTATTGCTCTTGCTATGCCTACTCTCTGCCTTTCTCCTCCTGATAACATTCCTGCTAATCTATTTTTATATCTGTACATTCCAACTTTTTCAAGGCAATAATATACTCTCTTTTTTATTTCTTCCTTGTTTTTTATTCCAAGCATTCTTAAAACTAGAGCAACATTATCATATACACTCATGTTCTCCATTAATTTATAATCTTGGAAAATATAGCCTATATTTAAATTACGTATTTTATCGACTTTACCTGTAAACTTTGATGATATTTTTTTGCCATTTATAAATATTTTTCCTTTTTGTACTTTATCTAAGCCACCTATTGCGTTTAATAAAGTAGTTTTACCTGAACCGCTTGGTCCTAGAAGCGCAACAAGTCCAGTGTTTTCCATATTGAGTGAGATGTTATTTATAACATGAATTTGATTTTTTCTATGTCTGTTAAAGTATTTGTTTACTTTTGAAATCTCAATCATTGTTACACCTCCTCGTTGTATGTTTTAATACTTGAATCTTTAAACAATTTTCTAGCATATTTTAGGCTTATTATATATGACATTGCCATTAATACTACATATAAGATAACATAATCTTTTATTTTTAAATAGTCTACTATTGTTTGTATAAAGCCTAAGTTTATAAGGTGCTTTGCCTGTAGTACAACTACTGATAAAGAAATTATAAATGCTAAATTTTCTACAACAAGTAATTCTATTATTAATAGTTGCTTACATATTTTTCTTGTTGCTCCAAGCATTCTTATTATTGCAAAATATGTATTACGTGATTTTAGAATAACTTTTATTATAAAATATGTTATGAAAAATAGTGTTACTATTAGTACTATTGTTGCAATTGTTTGGAATATTTCAACTAGTTGTGACTGTCCTACTTTTACCATAGTATCTTTTATGATTAATGTTTTATATCCCAAGTTTTCAAGTTCTAAAGCTGTATTTCTTAAAAGAGCCATATCTTTAATAAATACACTTGATTGGTATGAAGGTTTATCAAATAATTTGTTGTAATCTTCTGGGTTTATGTATATTGTGCCATTGCTCATTTCATATTCCCCACCAACTAAAGACTTCATATTATATTTTGTATATGTTCTTGCTATTGTTAGTTCTATTTCTTTTTGGTAATATAAATTATTTACTTCAATTTTTATAGGTTTATTTCTGCATGAACCACTTGGTACTTCATAGTTTAAATCATTACTTACATATGCCTTTCCAACAGGTACATTTTCGCTTGTTCTTACTGTGAAATATGGGTTAAATAAAGTTGATTCATAGTACTTACCTTGGAATAATACTTTTATTTGGCTATATGTTTGGTTTATTTGAAATCTCATTTTATTTAGTATAGCATCACTTACATATATATTTGAATTTCCATAATAATCATTTGAATTTGCAAAATACTTTATTCCTACTACTTGCATTTTCACATCTTTATTCATAGTTCCAGTGTACAAATCTACTAGGTATAGTGTTGCATTTTCTAGCCTATTAACTAAAGCTTGTATGTAATAATCATCTTTATGTCCTTCAACTATAATTTCGTTATCATTCTCTGGCATCCTTCCAACATCTAACTTTCCCTTGAATCCTTTAATGCTAGTTGCTCTTCCATATATACTAAAATATTCATTATCTCCTAGGTCTACACCTGTATCTAATAATGCATCATCTTTTACTATGTAATCTATGTTTTCTATGTTTTCTAATTTAGCATATTCTTCTTCGCTAAATGGCAAGCCATCTTTCTTTTTTATTACTATTCTATTTTCACTGCAATTCTGAAATATATAGTTTTCTCCTTCTCTTTCTGCAAGGTGCTTTTGCTTTCTGCTATTAGCATATTGTGCTATTATCGCAGATGTCATGAACATAAACACAAGAAATAGCAAAGCAAATTTTGTTTTTATATTAAATGTATTTCTAATTCCTAATCTCAATCTATTAAACAAAGTAATGTTCTTATATTCAACTTCATTGGCTTTTTTCGTGTTTTTTGTTTCTTTAATTTTCTTATCTTCAATTATTCTACCATCATGCATTGTAATTTTTCTTGTTACATATTTTTCAATTTGTTCATAATTGTGTGTAACAATTACTACCAACTTATCTTTTGCAATTTCACTAAGTAGTTTTATTGTGCTTTCTGCAGCTTCTTTATCCAAATTTCCTGTTGGTTCGTCCGCAATTATTATTGGGGTTTCTTTTGCCAAGGCTCTAGCTATTGCCACTCTTTGCTTTTGGCCTCCAGATAATTTAGATACTTTTGTGTTCTTAAATTTATACAAATCTACTTTTTTTATTAGTTCAAGAACTTGCTTTTTTATCTTTCTCTTTTTATATCCATTTAATAAAAGCACAAGTTCAATATTTTGATAAACTGTATAACTATTTACTAAATTGAATGTTTGAAAAATGTTGCCTATGTATTTTCTTCTAAAATCTTCAAAATCTTTGTCGCTATAATGGCTAGTTTCTTTGCCATTTATGTACATTTCCCCTTCTTCATAGGTATCTAAACCACTAATTACATTAAGTAAAGTAGACTTTCCACTTCCTGATTCACCTGTAATTGCGACAAATTCACCAATATCAAGTTTTAGGTTTACTTTTGAAAAACCAGTTGCTATAACACCTTTGTTATAATAAAACTTAGAAACATTTTTTAATTCTAACAATTTATATCCCCCTAATTTTATATGTTTTTTAACATATCATACAACTTATGTATTGGTAACCCCATTATTGTAAAGAAGTTTCCTTCAGTTTTTTCTATGTGTACTCCAAATGCACTTTGTGCTGCATAACCTCCTGCTTTATCATATGGTTTATCCTTATCTACCCAAGCTTCTATTTCCTCTTCTGTCATCTTTTTGAAATATACATCTGCTATATCATAATCTAGTTGTTCTTTGTATTCTCCATTTTTTTCTGAAATTACGCAAATACTTGTAATTACTTGATGTTTTTTTTCATTTAAATCTTGTAACATTTCAATTGCTTGTTCTCTTGTATGTGGTTTGCCATATATTTTGTCTCCTTCAATTACCATTGTATCTGAACCTATAACGGCTCTATCTCCCTCGTTTGATGTTTCATCAAATACAGATTTTGCTTTAATATGTGCAAGCCTTTTGGATTGCTCCTCAATACTAAGTCCCTCTTTAAATGTTTCATCACTGTTGCTTGGTTTTATATCAAATTTTAACCCCATCATTTCTAATAATTCTCTTCTTCTAGGAGATTCAGATGCTAAAATTATTTTCATTTCAAATCCCATTCCTTTCGCGAGGTTATTATATCATAAAATGTTATAAAAAAACAAGGCAAAGCAGAAAATTATGCTTTGCCTTGCCAAGAATTCCTATTTACTAATTATGTGTCTATCTGTTTCGCTATAAGGTAATTTTTTTATACTTGAATTATTCTTTTTATCTACCTTATCTCGTAAATTTTCTAATCTTTTAATTTCTTTGTTGTTTTCTAACACTTTAATCTGCCTTCTGGCTGACTCATTTAATTTTATTAACCTTTCACTTTGTGGAATGCCTTCATTTATTAATTCTGCATTTATATTTTCCAGATTGCTTAAAATAACTAAATGAAGCAAATCAGTAAAATCCCTCATATTTCCTTTTTCTGCCAAATCCTGATTTCGTGCTTTCCATTGTTTAGCCGTCATTCCAAATAAGGCAACATTTAATACATCTGCTTCCTCAGCATAAACATATTTCTTCTGTTCTTCTGTCAAAGCTGGAACTATATTCATTTTTATAGCATCAGTATGTACCAAATAATTGACCTTTGACAATATTCTATTTGCTTGCCAATCGATTTTATATTGATATGATTCATTTCTTTTTAACCTTTCAAATTCCTGAATTAAATATAGTTTAAATTCTGGAGATAGCCAACTTGCAAATTCAAAGGCTATATCGCTATGTGCAAATGTTCCTCCGTTATTTCCAGATTTTGATATTATACCAATAGCATTTGTTTCTTTTATCCATTTCTTAGGTGACATATAAAAGCTATGTTTCCCCGCTTCATTTTCAAAGGTCTCGAATTCGTGACCTTTAAAATTCTCATTATTAAGTCTTTCCCATAATCCTAAAAATGCTATTACATCTTTATTTCTCATCCAGGTCTGTACTGGTATTTTAGGTTCTTCTGAATTTGCATATCTTGCTAAATCAGTTAACGATATATATTCTTTATTATTTATTCTAATTACGCTAACTTTATTTTTTTCAACACATATTTCTGTCTTTATTATATCTTTTCTCATATATTATACCTTCTTTCCTCGTAGATAAATTTATTGTATTTATGTATTGTAACTTGCCTAAAAAACAAGACAAAGCAGAAAATTATGCTTTGCCTTGTACAATAGAAAGGATGTGTTTTTGCATGTTTATTTTACATGCCCGTTTTTGGTAGTTTCATCACCTCCTTTTCTGTTTTTATTTCTGTATGAGATGTTTTTTCTGGAGGTTTTACTTCTTCAGTTTTTTCTTGTTTTACTTCTTCATTATTTTTTATTTGATCAACTTCTAATTCTGTTTTTGGTTTTTCATTTTCAGGAATTTCATCTTTATGCAAATTATTTACTTTTACTGTCGTTTCTTCATTTAATCGCAAGTCTATTTCAATTACTTTTTCATACATTTCATATCCTTCTAAGGTTTCTACTTCACGTATGTAGTATTTACCTGGCAATAGATTTTCTATTACAATTTTGCCTTGTTCATCTGTTACCAAGTTTGCATATATTACTTCTTTATTTTCATTTAAAAGTTCAAATTTTACTCCTGGTAATACATTTTTTGTTTCTTGGTCTTGTTTTATAATTATAATCTTACTAGAGTTTTCAAAATAGTATTCTGTTTTTGTTCCTGTTCCATTTTCATATACACTTCCTGTTACTGCAACGTTTTGAAGGCTTGCATTATCAGGTAATCCTATAAATACTGGCTTTGTAGCAACTTTTCCCTTTGCTTCAATTGTAAAATTTCCGTTCTTGTTTAAATTTCGAATTGGAATTAGAATTTTAAAACTCTCATTACTCTCAAAGGTGTCTTTTTCATTGTTATTTATATCTGTAACTTTTATTCCTTCTACAATATCTCCTGATAGACTTATACTGTAGTTTTTAATTCCACCTGAAGCAGTTACTGTGAATGTTTTTGAAACATATTTGTTATCAATTAAATCAGTTTGCCATGAGGTTTTGTCTGCACTTATTTTTAATGTACTACTTGGTTTTACTTCATTACCATTTCTTGCTTTATTTACTATTTGTTTTAAAGCATTCAATGTTCTTTCTCCACCTTCTGCATCTCCTGCTTTATAGCTATCTAAATCTCTGCCATATACTGCACAATATACTGCGTGCCTCGTTGCTAAATATGCTTCTTCTTTTGTTTTACACCCTAATTCTTCTGGAGTTTTATATGGATAACCGTTTACTATTGTTCTCCAAATTTCCATGTTTGTTAATTCATTATCAATATTTACTTCATATGAAAAATTTTCAGTTGCTCCGTCTCTTTCTAAATTTAAGCAATATACAGGGTGTTCTACTCCATCTTCAGTGTATGCTAGTGGAATACATACTAAATCTATTCCATTCCTTTTTAGTAAATTTCCATAACGTGTTTTTCCATATATTGTTACTTTTTCGCTTGTTGCTAAGCTAATGCATGGCAATACTATATTGCTAAGCATTATAACTAGCATTATAAAAACTATACTTTTTATTTTTTTCATTTTATTATTCCTTTCTTTTTTATATTTTTTCTATTGCTTGGACGCAAAGTCTTTTATTGGGTCTATTTCTTACACATGTTATTAATGTAATTCTATTATCTTCTGTTTCTTCTAAATATGACCAATCTGTTTCATCAATTATAGTTGATAAAACTATTTCATACACTTTTGTTCCATATTGTGTTTTATAATATATTTCATCTCCAGGTTTTAAATCTTTAACTTTTTCAAAATAATTAATTGGGTAGCCGCCTGTTATGGGCTGCTAAGCCTATGTTTCCTTTCCAAAACGCTGTTTTAGTAAAATGTCCCACGTATTTTTCCATAACTTCTTGTGTTGTATCTTGTGCAATTGGAGCAATTAAATTGATTTTTGGTATCTCAACTTGCCACAGCTCTAAATTTGCATAATTTATATTAAGGAAGGTTTCAAAATTTGTATCTTTATCCACATCTAGTGTTTCTTCTATTTCTGTTTCTTTGCTTATTTCTTCTGTTAACTTTCCATTTTGCAAGCTTTCATATGCTAAGTTTACAGTAGTTAATATAAACACTACTAAAACTGCTATTATTAAGCTCACAGTAAGTCTTGTGTAATTTCTTATACACCTCACCTCTTTTCACTATTAAATTCTGTTTTCTTTTTTGGAATTTTCAAGAATAAAAGAACTTTATTCTTTCCTTAGAAATTATTTTGAAATTGCTTTCGCAATTAAAGACATAATTATTCTAGCACACTTTTTTCTATTTGTAAAGAAAAATCGTTCGACAAAATTCGACACAATATGCCATTTTAATCACGAAGCTGATGTTTGCTTCGTGTTTTATATGTATTATTTAATTCTTGTATATTCATCAAGGTTTGGGAAAAATAAGTCTGTATCTGTTACTTTATTTACTTCTGTTGAAAAGTAGTATACAGTGTCTGCTGGCTCATGTTTTTTTAGGTCTTCCTTCTTTGTTGCTTTAACTTTAAAGTAAGTTCCTTTATCAAGCCAAAATTCAAATTCTTCTCCGTCTTGAACTTTGTTAATGTCTTTACATACATAGTAACATTCTTTATTTCCTAATTTTTCGCTATGTATTTTCCAAGTAAATACTGCTACTATCTTATCTTTAAGTGACATATTCTCATAAATTCCATCTGTTAAATAATCTTCGATATACATAGGTTCCCCATGATATTCATGATATGTTTTATCGGTAAGATTCAATATGTAGCTTGAGTTTTCATTTCTATAGTAGCACACATTAGAGTCATCTCCATATTTACCACCTATTGAATTTGATACAGTTTTACCATCTGTTGCAAATGCATAAGAATAATGAGAATCCTCCCAAAAAGTTTTGTAATTTGTTATTTTACTATTGGCTTCAACATTTTTTATTATCCTATTAATTAAGCAAATTTTTCTTACGAATACTGCAACAATAACCAATAGAACTACCAAAACAATACATATAACAGCCTTCTTCTTACTCATACCTTCACCCCCTTTATTTATTTATTTATTTATAATAATATATCACATAATGACTTTTTATGCAACACTTCATTTTTTGGGAATTTTTGGAAATTTTTCCAGAATTTGTTGACATTATGCGAATTTTCTGTTATACTATCTTTATTCTTTTTTTAACACTGTGATTAAATTTAACACAGTAGTAGTATGTAATAAGTGGATTTGGTTAAACATTTTCGAAAGGATTTTAGTTATGAAACGTAATTCAAAAAAACTTGTAGCAACTTCCATTATTTTGATTTTGTGCCTGAGTATGTGCTTGAGCACAATGTCATTCGCTGCTGTCTTAGAAAACGTAGTTTTCTATCGTGATACTGCTTCACAATTACCTTCGAGTGGCAGTACCCAAGTAAACCTATCGGGTAGCCCTAACATGTTTGGGTATATTGCCCTTCCTCTAAATGCTAATCGCACCGGAAGAGTAAATGTAACAATTACTCAAACTGCACGTCCACAGTATACACGGACAGTCACTTTAGTATCTGATGGTAATTATCATACCGTTGATATGAGTGATTGGGGTATTCGTAAGGGTACGGTAACAGTAAGTTACAATACTGTTACTGCTCCTTTAAACAGTATTAGTATAACATTCGGTAACTAAACTAACAGCCAAATCCACTTATTTACTAATTATGCCCACCTTGAAAATCATGGTGGGCATTTCTTATATTGCACCTAAATTCTAAATAAAAAATATAACAAAAATCGCTTGTCAAATCTTTGCATTTTTCGACAAACGATTTTTATTCTCTTTCTTCTTCATTCTGTCTTATATCTACATAAGGCTGTTTTGCATATTCTTGTGCTACTTGGTTAGTTTTTTCTGTTAGTGCTTCATCTCTTAGTTCTTCTCGTATATTACTGCTTTGCCTGGGTGCTGCTTCTGCTAGTGATTTTACTGTTTTTCCATTTTTACTTGATAAAAATTCTTGTATTGTATAATATCCTCTATCTATTAAACTCATTTTTAAGTCTGATTTTCCTCGTGCTTGTTTTAGAACCTTTCCTGTTTCTTTTGCTGATTTATACATTGCTACTTGCTCACTTAAGCTTAAATCACTCTTTTTTAAATTTCTTAAATCATACTCTACCTCTGGAGTGTTGGGTGGAAGTTCTATTTTTTTATTTGTATTATTTGCACTTTTGCATAGTTCTAGATAGCTTCTAAGTTGTTCTTCATTTTCGCTAAGTGCTCTTACTATTTTCATATCAAAAGGATAGTTAGTAATGCTACTTAAGTTATACTTTTCATATATTTTCTGTACTTCATTATCTTCTGGCTCTAAGTTTAGCTGTGTTATGCTATTTACACCGTCTAAAGTAGAAATTACATCTATACTTTCTGGATTAATTACAACTTTTTCTACAGTTTTGCTCATTTCTCCTCCATCTCTTTTGTTAAAAACATAATACTTCTATTTATAAGTGTAGCATATTAGAAAAATTTTTTCAATATTTTTTGTTCTTTTTATTGACTTTTTTTGTTTTGTTATATATTATTAGCATGTGATGGAGGTGTTTTAAAATGTTATCTGATATTGAAATTGCACGGAAATGCTGAAATGTTTAATATTGAAAGAATTGCAAAAGAAATTGGTATAGATAAAAAATTTTTAGAACCTTATGGAAATTATAAAGCTAAAATTGATTTAAATATACTAAATGATTTAAATAAAAAAAGTGGCAAGTTAGTTCTTGTTACTGCTATTAACCCAACTCCTGCAGGAGAGGGGAAAACCACTACTACAATAGGTTTAGCAGACAGCCTAAAGAAGCTTGGAAAGAAAACAGTAGTTGCCTTAAGAGAGCCCTCTTTAGGACCTGTTTTTGGAATCAAAGGTGGTGCTGCTGGTGGTGGGTATGCCCAAGTTGTACCAATGGAAGATATTAACTTACATTTTACAGGTGATTTTCATGCTATTGGTGCTGCCAATAACTTACTTGCAGCAATGATAGATAACCACATTTTCCAAGGTAATAGCTTAAACATTGATCCTTCTAAAATTACCTGGAAAAGATGTGTAGATATGAATGATCGTCAACTTAGATTTGTTGAAGATGGCCTTGGTGGTGGAAAAAATGGAGTTCCTCGTAAAGATGGATTTGATATTACTGTTGCATCTGAAATAATGGCTGTTTTTTGCTTAGCTTCTTCTTTGGAAGATTTAAAAGAACGTTTATCTCGTTTAATTATTGGATATACCTTTGATAATAAACCTGTTACAGCAGGAGATTTAAAGGCTCAGGGAGCAATGGCAGCACTTTTAAAAGATGCTTTAAAACCTAATTTAGTACAAACCTTAGAACACACCCCAGCCATTGTACATGGTGGACCATTTGCTAATATTGCACATGGATGTAACTCAGTTATTGCTACTAAAATGGCTATGAAACTTGGAGATTATACTGTTACTGAGGCTGGCTTTGGTGCTGATTTGGGTGCCGAAAAATTCTTAGATATAAAATGCAGATTGGCAGGTTTAAAGCCAGATGCTGTTGTTATTGTTGCAACAGTAAGAGCACTAAAAATGCATGGTGGTATGAGTAAAGAAGACTTAAATATTGAAAATTTAGATGCACTAGAAAAAGGAATTCCAAACCTTTTACGTCATGTTTCAAACATTAAAAATGTATACCATCTTCCATCTGTTGTTGCAATAAATAAATTTCCAACAGATACTCAAAGTGAAATAAATTTAATCATTAATAAATGTAAAGAACTTGGTGTTAATGTTGTATTATCTGATGTTTGGGCTAATGGTTCCGAAGGTGGCTTAAGCCTTGCAAAAGAAGTAGTAAAACTTTGCGATGAACCTAATAACTTTGAATTTAGTTATGAATTACAAGATACAATAGAAAATAAGATATCAACTATTGTAAAAAGAATATATGGTGGAAAAGGTGCAAAGTTCTTACCAGAAGCTTTAGATGATATTAAACGTATAACAGACTTAGGTTTTGGCAATTTACCAATATGTATAGCTAAAACACAATATAGTTTTTCAGATGATTTAACCAAACTTGGTGCTCCAACTGATTTTGAAATTACAATAAAAGAAGTTAAGATTTCAGCAGGAGCTGGCTTTATAGTTGCTTTAACTGGTTCAATTTTAACAATGCCAGGTCTTCCAAAAGTCCCTGCTGCCGAGAGAATTGACGTTTTACCCAATGGAAAAATTATAGGTTTATTTTAAGGAATTTTAGAGAAGTTCAATACACGAACTTCTCTAATTGTTATTTATAGGTTTTAGAAAATAATCCATTATTCCTACATATATCCCCCAAGCAAGCTTACCTTGATATTCCTCTTGCTCTAAAAGTGCTTTTTCTTCTGGGTTTGATAAAAATCCACATTCAACTATTGCTGTAGGTATTTCTACATGTTCAATTATGTATACGTTTTCTATTTTTAAGGACTCTCTTTTATTTTCTTTATCTATTGTCTGATTTAATCCACTTTGCAAGCTTTGGGCTAATTTTTTACTTTGCTCATTTCCTTTTTTAAAAAACGTTTGCCAACCCCAATATTCACTTTGCGGTATTTTATTTAGGTGTATAGATACGAATATATCTGCTTCCGCTTCATTTCCTATCTTTACTCTATTTTTTATATCTGAAACCTTCTTCTGCCTTAACGATTTTTTATCCAAGTCATATATTCCATTCTCATCTGAACGTGTTAATATAACTGTTGCTCCTGCTTGCTCAAGTAATTTTTGTACCTTAAGCGTAATTTTCAAATTTATATCTGCCTCTGATGTGTTCTCAACTGTTCCACCACCGGTCCTCTCCGACCATGCCCAGCATCTAGAACTATTACTTTTTTGTTTACTGGAAGTGCAACAGTTTCCTTTGATGCCTCTTTTGAAGCAGGCCTTATTTGAAATGCAATCACAGAAATTAGCAAACATGATAAGATTATATATATTCTTTTCTTGTTTAACAATAACATAAAAACCCCCATATTTAATTATATGAAGGTTCTTGTTATTTAATTACTTAAATTTTAGTGTTTTCTTCTATCTATTGCATAGCAACTTCCTTTATATTTTTTTGCTATGTGCTTAACTTGTGCTCCAACTTCGCCTATTTCAAGCACATTAGAATATTTATCGCTTTCCACTTGAACAACTCCTATTGATATCGCAGTTAAAAAGAAATGTTCCATTTTACCTTTTCTATTTTGAATTTTCAAGTATCCTCTATTATAGTCTTCCTCTGTAAAGAAATATTTTACTCCTTTATCAAATTGTGCTATTATATTTCGGCAAATTTCCTCATAGTTAGTATTTTCATCTAGTATAGCAACAAAGTCATCTCCACCAATATGCCCAACAAAAGCATTTGAATTTGCTATATTATTTACATTTTCAAGTATTGTCCTTGCCGTAAATTTAATAATTTCGTCTCCTTTTAAGAATCCATACACATCATTATATGCCTTGAAATCGTCTAAATCTAAATATAATACAATAAATTCCTTTTCCCTTGCAAGTCGTTTCTTTAATTCTGCTTGAATTTGAGTATTACCTGGTAAACCTGTTAATGGGCTAATTGTTCTATTTAGTACTAGTAATCTAAATATATTTCTTATTCTATAGTATAAATATTCTAGTCCCATAGATTTTGCCACATAGTATTCTACATAATTTTTTGCTAAATCTATCTTAAATTCCTTGTCTTCCCTTGATGATAATACAATAATTGGTATTATATTGTTATCCTCTGTCTTTCTTATTTCAGTACAAAGTTCTATTGTATTTTTAGTTATAGTATCATCATTTATTATAATTAATTGTGGTAAATTATTAGATACATAATCCATATCTTTTGTAAGTATTCTTTTAAATCTATAATTGGGTTCTTCCTTAAACATTTTTTTTAATTCTTCAGTTAATTCTTCTTGTTCATCAATAACATATATTTCTTGAAACATTTTTTTCTCCTTTATACTTGTACATCTGCCTCACGGTGCCACGTTTTGGCTTTATCTGGAGATTCTAGTGTATATACTTCAACATCTACTACTAGGTGTCCATTTGGCACTTCCAAGTCTACATCTAGATGTGTTGTATCTTTACTATATCCCACATAGTTTTCTTCATCATAAATAACTTGCTGTCCATTTATTGTTATTACAACTTTTTTAAATCCAGAATCATGGTCTATATCTATACTTAGCATATTACCGTGATTTAATATTATATTAAATTCTGGTTCATGAATTCCTACTGTTAACTGCTCTTTTGTTTGTTCATTACCTTCTATATCAATTGCCTTAACTTTGATTGTATTTGTACCACGTCTTCCCTCAATTGTAAATTCCATCAATTTTTGTCCTCGTACATCTGGTTCCATTATAATTTCCGATTCATCTTCCCATGAATAACTAACTTCTTCAATTCCTTTATCACTTGTTACAGCAATTTTTATGTCTCCACCTTCAATGAACCCAAAGTCAATTTTAGGCTTGTTTGGATCATCATCTGATGCATTAGCTGTAGTAACTTCTTGATCTAATTCACTTGAACTTCCATCCTTACCAGTTGCTCTTATGTGTAATATATTATAGTCATTAATAGGAATGTCTGTTGATGTAATACATTTTACTCCACCATTTAAGTTTTTCTCTTCTATTTCATCCGAATCATTCCACCAGAAAGAAACTTTGTCCAATCCTTCATCATATTCAACAGTAATACCACATTTATTGTCTCTTGGTTCAACTTTTATTGTAGGTCGATTTAATTCAGCAATTGCTCCTGTTCCACTTTTTTTTCTTATTTTACCGTAGCTTAAGGCTATGAGTATTATTACCGCAAATACTACAATAAGTACTGAAAAAATTATGATAATTTTTTTCATATCTATTAAATTATCCCCACCCATTTTGGGTGGTTTATAGCTATTTTCTGTAGATAAAATTTGATTCATATTCCTTTTTCCCTTTTTATTTTTATATACTGGATTATATCACAAAAAAAATATATTTGTAAATATATTTTTTTATTTATTCACATATTTATACTTAAATTTCATATATTTAATTATGAAGTTGGAATTTTAACATAAAGGAGTTGGAATTTATGAATAGTAACATTGATGTTTCTAAGTTATTAGAAGCTTTATCTAAAATGGATAAAAAAGATTTAGAAGCAGGCATTGCCAAGGCTAACCAGGTATTACAAAATACAAATAAAGAGGATTTGTTAAACCAAATTAATAAAAATAAAAAATAAGGAGTTTTTACTGTGAATGATGATTTATCTAATATTTTCGAAAAGTTGAATATTAATAAAGATGCTTTTTCACCTGAAATGATAAACAATATTATGAATATAGTTAATCATACTAATGAGCAATCTTCTGATAATTCTAGTAGCAATTCAAACAATAGTGACTCTCCTGATATTGATATGGAAACAATTTTAAAAATAAAGTCTATATTAGATAAAATGAAAACACGTGGAAATAGTCCTCATTCAAAATTATTACAAGATCTAAAACCTTATTTAGATGTTAATAAACAAAGTAAATTAGATCAATATATGAAAATAGATAGAGCAATGGACTTGTTACCACTTATAGGTGGTGATGTAAAAGCACCACTATATAACGATAATCAGGTTTTGCTCTTTTCCTTAATTTCACTATTATTCTAAGACGATTTCTTCATCAACGATTGAGGCAAATTGTTTTAGCTCATTTTCTTCAATTTCTTCTTTTTCAATTTCTTTTACAATGTTAGCAATTCTTAGTTGTGGAGCTTCTATTTTATGACTTGCTATCATTGCCTTTTTATTGCCTTTTGCACCTGCATGTGCTAACCCTCTTAAATTTCCTAGCACTACTATATTGTCCCCTGCAATTACTTCTGCACCACTGTTTACATCACCTAAAACTACAATACTTCCATCAAATTCTAGTTTTTGACCTGAACGAATTCCCCCTTTGAAAAAGTAAGTTTCTGAGTTTTCTACATTTTGCTCATATACCTTTTTTATTCCATGTAGTCCTAATTCATTTTCGTTTTCAAATATAACTTCTTCTTTTACTTCAGTATTAATTAGTTCTCTTAACTCATCCTTTTCCTTATCTTTTAATACTTTTCCTACAACATTAATTGTATTT
The DNA here is from genome assembly GCA_900553695.1 of uncultured Clostridium sp. Lineage (GTDB taxonomy): Bacteria > Bacillota > Clostridia > TANB77 > CAG-508 > UMGS1781. The sequence goes on from USEM01000001.1 coordinate 22,340, forward strand.
TTCCCTTCTTTGCATAGCTTCTTTATTACGTCCATTTTCTTTTTTATTGCTTCTAGAATTTGCTCCTGTGTGGCATCCTCATTAAGTCTAACTGAAATTTGATCATTTTTTATTCCTACTAATACTATACTTTTCATTTTTAAATCTCCTTTACAAATTGGTGTATGGCTTTGCTGTTTTATCCTCTACTATTTCTTCATTTAACCCAAAGTATGCTTCCATAATTTCTTTTGTAACTTCAGCACTATAGTATCCATGTGCACCATTTTCTACTAGTACTACTACAGCAATTTCTGGATTTTCATATGGTGCGAATCCCACAAACCACGCGTTTGTTTTATCATTTCCAGCTTCTGCTGATCCTGTTTTTCCTCCAACTTGAATTGGAAAGTCTTTAAATACTGAGTAGGCTGTTCCTCCTTCTTCTGTTACCGATTGCATTCCCTCAAGTACTGTTTTTAAGTTTTCTTTTTGTATATTTAAATTTTCTTCTGATGTTTTTTCTATTCCTAGTCTTTTATTTATATAGTCTTTAACTTCTTCTGTTTTTATACTCTCTCCTTGATTATTTATAATATCTTTGATAATAGTTAAATCAAGTTTTTTTCCACCATTTGTAAGCATTGCTATATATCTTGCCATTTGTATTGGTGTAAAGTTGTTTTCTGCTTGTCCAATAACTGCAGATAAAGTATTTCCATAATACCATGCTTCATCTAGCTTTTCATATAGTTTTTTTCCTGCTAATGTTCCAGAAATTTCTCCTGGAAGTTCAATATTTGTTTTTTGGCCCAAACCAAAATATGTGGCATATTTTTCTATGTTATCTATTCCAATTCTTGTACCAACTTCATAAAAATAACAGTTACATGATTTTTGTATTGCTTGTGATACTGTTAAATATCCATGTCCTCTACCATATGTTGTGTAATACCAGCACTTTGGCTTGTACCCTCCTGGGTAAATTCCTGCACATTCTATTTGCTCGTCTTTTGTTATTTTTCCTGTTTCTAACCCAGCTATTGCTGGCACCATTTTGAAAATTGAACCTGGTGCATAAGCACTTTGCATTGTTCTATTTATTAATGCACTTCTTCCTTTTACTGTATACTCATTCCACTTTTCTGTGCTAATTCCATCCACAAATAATTGTGGTTCAAAGTCTGGGTAGCTTACCATAGATATAACTTCACCTGTTTTAACATTTAGTACCACAACCGAACCTGCATATACTTCACGTTTTTCTCCATAATCCCCATTGTTTATTTTCTCTATATTTTCTTTTAGTGCCCTTTCTGCAACTTGCTGTACTTTTGCATCTATTGTAAGCATTACATTTGAGCCTGAAATCGCTTCTTCCGTAATATATTCTCCTGTTGTTGTTCCATCTATTGACATATCTGTTTGTTTTAATCCATCTTTCCCTTTTAAGAATTTTTCGCAAACATATTCTATTCCAGTTTTTCCAATATAATCATCTAGCTCGTATCCTTCATTTTGTGTGTATTCTTCATTTCCAATTTTTCCAACATATCCTAGCACATGTGATGCAAGCGAAGAATAATAATATTTTCTAATTGGTCTATATTCTATATTAATTCCTGGAAAGCTGTGATTCATTTCTTCAATTTGAGCAACACTTTTTTCGCATACCTCTGGTGATATTTCATAACCTCTCATACTGCTATAGCCATTTACATCTATCCCATATCTAACTGCTATTATCTTTCTTGCTTCTTCTAGTGAATATTGTTTTAATGAATATTCATCAATGAAGTATTCAAGTGCTTGCTCTGCAGTTGTTCCATCTGCTAAGTCATTTTCCTCTAGCCATTTATTAATTCTTTCTTGATTCTCATATTTAAAGCTTACTGGGTTAATATTAATTGGAAAATCATCATTGTACTTGTCTCCATTTTTTTCTAAAACAAATATTGCATTTAATATTGTTGTATTTAAATTTTGTTCATCTATTTTACTTTTATAGATTTTTAATGAATATTTTATCTCATTTCCTGCAAGTACATTACCATTGCAGTCTAAAATGTTGCCTCTTGCGGCTCTTATTTTTGTTTCACGAGTCAGTCTTGAATTTGCTCTCTGTAAATATTCTTCCCCATGAACTATTTGAAGATTAAATAGCTGAAATATTAATATGATACCAACTATATATACCAATATATATAGTATGTTATATCTTACATTCTTTTTATCTAAACTTGCCAAGGCTATCCTCCTAATAATACCTCATTAATGATTTACTTTCGTTTATTATCTCTTCTGTTTTATCTCCTGCTTTTTGTATTAGAGGGTATAGAATTATAACTAGTATTGCATTAAATAATGCTTCAATTATAACTATTTTCATAAATTGTATAAAGGCTGGTTCTGCCGAAATTAATAGTATTTGCAAAGTGTAATTTACAATTTCGCCAAAAATAGTTACTGCTATTGTCATAAACATAAATGTTATTCTGCTATCTTTTGAAAAGCTTTTGTCTAATATTCCACCAATTAAGCCACACATTCCTAACATGATTGCATTTAAGCCTATTCTTTTTCCTATAATTAAATCTAAAACTAGTCCAAATATGGTTCCAAGAGTCAAACCATATATTTTTCCTAAAAATAAGCCAATAAATAATATGAATATTATAAATAGATTTGGTTTAATTCCTGCTATATTGTACCAGCTAAATAGATTAGTTTGTAAAAAGCAAAGAGCTAAAAACACAAAAAATAATACTGTTATAACTAATGCCTTTTTCATTAAACTCTCCTTTTATAGACATTATTATAACAGTATTTTTTCAAATTTTCAAGACTTATATGTCTTTATATCTCTTATAATTAATAAATGCAACTGTTCCAATTATTGTTATTATTGCTATTGGTATTATTATGATTGTTTCTAAACCTGTATTTGCTATTGTTCCTCCTTTAATTGTGTTATCTGTATTTGTATTTTTAGTTATGCTTGTATTATTGTTTGAATTGTTGGTATTGTCTTTTACAGTGATGAAATTCATGTTGTTATTGCCTCTTGTATTATCATTGTTGCTATTTCCACCATTGTTATTACCTGTATTGTTGTTATTATTACCTGAGTTATCATTGCTTCCAGAATTGTTATTATTTGATTGCTTTGCTTTAACTTCTATTGCATATGTTTGTGTAACCGTTTTTCCTTGATATGTATAAGAAACTGTGATTTTATCATTAGAAGTTGTAAGTTCTACTACTGGGAAACAATTATAGTTTGTTATAATTTCTCTTGTTCCATCACTATATATTGCTGTTACTACCATTCCTGTACTGTCGAATTTTTCTCCCTCTTTATATGTTGTTTTACTTGGTGGTGCTGTTATTTCTAATCTTTCTAATACTTTTTCTATCTTTTTTACTGAAATGCTTATAGTAGTTGTTTTTCCTTTGTATGTTATTATAACTCTTTTATCATTTGCTGTTAAGCTTCCTGTTGGGGCATATGTATAATCTGTTACTGTCTCTCTTGAATTATCACTATATACAGCTGTTACTACCATTCCTGTTTTATCGAACTTCTCGCCTTCCTCATATGCTGTTTTGTTTGGATTTGTTGTTACTTCTATTCTCTCTAATGTTTTTTCTACTACTGGTGGTGTTTTTTCTTTTACTGTAATTGTAACTGTAGCAGTTTTATCTTTATATGTTATTGTAATTTTGGTATCATTTTTTGTTAAACTTCCTGTTGGCGTATATGCGTAATCCGTTACTGTCTCTTTTGAATTATCACTATATACAGCTGTTACTACCATTCCTGTTTTATCGAACTTCTCGCCTTCCTCATATGCTGTTTTGTTTGGATTTGTTGTTACTTCTATTCTCTCTAATGTTTTTTCTACTACTGGTGGTGTTTTTTCTTTTACTGTAATTGTAACTGTAGCAGTTTTATCTTTATATGTTATTGTAATTTTGGTATCATTTTTTGTTAAACTTCCTGTTGGCGTATATGCGTAATCCGTTACTGTCTCTTTTGAATTATCACTATATACAGCTGTTACTACCATTCCTGTTTTATCAAATTTTTCGCCTTCTTCATATTCTGTTTTGTTTGGATTTGTTGTTACTTCTATTTTTTCTAAAATCTTTTCTGCAACTTGGTTATATACACAGTTTTGGCATTCACAACCTGTACAATAAATCTTTATACAATTTGCACAGTTGCAATTGCACTCTTGAAAATTCTTAAAACATGGCATTCCATATCCATAATCGTTATCTCTACCTTCTGTTCCTAAGTCTAAAGAATAATATTGCAATATTTTGTTTATTTGTTCAAGGCTCAAATCCTTTTTGTAACTTTTTATTGTTGCAACTGTTGCTGCTAGATGTGGTGCTGAATGTGATGTCCCTTGAACAATTCCGCAATTTCCAAAAACAGATCCTGTTGGAGTTAAACAAATAATAAATTCACCTGGTGCTGAGTAATCAATCGCATCACCATAGTTTGAAAAATTCGTATAAATTAAATTTGAAGCATCAGAATTCTTTGCTGCAACATAGCTTTGATAATTAATAACATTATTTTCTTTAGTTATTAATTTTGAATTTAATGCAGCTACTCCTATAACATCATTATATGATACTGGATATATTTGAGCTGTGCTTTCTCTAACTCCATTATTATCTCCATTTCCAGCTGCTGCAATGACTGTTATTCCTTTTTGTACAGCTTCTTCAATAAGTCCTTGAATTTCATTTTCTATTGCCTTTATTGTTGATTGTCTTTTCCACCCAAGACTTAAATTTATTACATCTACATTTTGATCTATTGCATAACGCAATCCTTCACTAATATATGTTAATGATAAACTTCCTCCTTCACTAACTTTTATTGGCAATACTTTAACATTATCTGGTGTAGCATCTAAAACAATACTTCCTGTATGTGTTCCATGCCCAAGAAGACGTGTTTGTCCATTTGCTGTTACCGAATAGTCATCTCCAATACTTTTCGAATTGTCTATTATATTTATGTATCTACTGTCTATTCTGCTTTGTAAATTATGATTTTTAAAAATCTCATTTTCCAAATCAAATCCAGTATCTATAACAGCAACAACAATATCATTTTTTGTTGTGCTGTTATTAATAATCTCTTGCATTTTATCTAGTCCCATTGTGAATATTCCCCAAGATTGCATGCTTGTTCCACTTACAGTGTATGTAATATACATTGGTTCCACTTCTTGTAATTGAATATTTATATCAATATTAACATTTTGTATATTACTATCTTGTTTTAAGCTTTCATATGCTTTTTTTGTTTCTTCTTCTGTTTCATATTTTAAAATATACTTCCCACTATTGGTTTTATTTACACTTTTTGCATTATAATTATCAGTTAATTCTTTGTCAGTAATTACGACTAACCTTTTAGAAGAAAAATCTAAAAAGTTTTCTTCTTTTTGAATATTATTGTTTGTACTAGTTTTTTTACTGTTTATAAACCATAATGTTCCTCCAATTGTAAGTGCTAAAATTACTATAATTAATACAACTAAATTTATTCGTTTTTTATTGTTTTGCATCAAAAATATCCTCTCCTTCTTACAATACCTCTATTTAATTATAATATTATTTTTGTTTTAGTCAATATTGTTATTTTTGTTATTAAGTTAGTTTTCCTTAGAGTCGACTGTTTTTCACGTTTTATGACATTTTAATGATATTTTCACCCTGTTGTAATAATTGTGTAACATAAATTTAATGTTTCTGTAATATTTTTTGGCAAATTTTGTTGTATAATAATGTTGTACAAATGAAATTTTTAAAGGAGTTACAAATGAGTATAGTTTATTTGTTAAAAAAGGAAGGAATTGTGAATATTAAACCTTTAGATTCTAATCAAATAAAAACAATAGCAAAAGATATTGCTATAAAGCTATGTCTTGCTTTTCCTGAACATGACTTAGATAGACAAGCTTTATATAATTCATTTTGTTCTCTTGATATGTACACTGCAACAATGCCTAAGGACTCAAGTGGTGCAAAATATGTTGCAAATTCAAATGCAATTTATTTTAATGAAGATTTAGACTTTTCTGCTATACCTGAAGTTGCTATGCATGAATGTATTCATTTCATTCAAGAAAAACGTTTAACAAATTCAAATGCATTTGTTGGGTTAACTTCTTTTGCATCCGGATTAGCTCTTAATGAAGCTGCTGTACAATTAATGGCTTCAGAAGCTAATATGTCAAATATAGAGGAAGAAAAATACTTTGGAATTACTCTTCATACTATTAGTCCAAATTATTATCCTCTAGAATGTACCTTGGTTAATGAAATTGCTTATTTTACTGGAACATATCCTTTGTTTCATAGTGTTTTAAATAGCAACGATGTGTTTAAAAACACATTTATAGCCAAGTTTAACAAAAGAATTTATAATAGATTTTCAAGGCAGTTAGATAAATTATTGCATTTAGAAAATGAATTAAATTGTTATAACAGTGAGTTAGAAAATAGTGATAAACTTAGTGATGTTAAAGAACTAAATGGTATTATTATAAAACAGAAGGAACAAATTCAAAAATTATTTTTTAACATTCAAAACTTTATTATAAGGAATTGCTTTTACTGTTCTTATAATAGTATAAATACAATGGATGATTTAAAAGAGTTAAAAATGAAATTATATAATTTGAAAAATATTATTGGAATTGCTGATGGTTATACTTTTTATAATTCATTTTATTGTGATTTTATGAATGCTTTGGAAAATAAAAAAGAAGAAATATTAAAATACGGAGAAATCAGTTTATTCAAGCAAGAGTGTACAGCCTTGACTCTTGTAAATCAATCAAAAGATGCCTTTGGTTTTATTAGTACATTTATTAGAAAAATCAAAAAATTATTTAAACTTAATACAGGTACTATTAATGATTATGATAATTAACAACCGGTGAGGGTATAAAATCTCACCGGTTATTTTAAATTTTTGTAACAATTAAATCAACTTCACTTGTAAAACTGTTATTTCCATAACAATATATAATATATAAGATTTTGTCTTTGATATAAAATTCGTTTGCATTCTCTATTTTGTATATATCACTCTCTACATCTCTTCTATAAACATTATATCCTTGTTCTGCTAAAGTAGCTTCTTTCTTTAGTTTCAGTTGTATTTTTTGATTTATTTCTTCTTGCAAATCCGCTTTTTTTTGTTCTTGTATTAAATCTACTATTTTTATTTTTTCTTTACTTTCAATATCATAATTGTATGTTTTTATTATTGTTCTTTGTGCATTGCTTCCCTCTTTTAATGAACATTTTATTATCACTGATAATCTATTGTCCTGAATAGATGTTGCATAATTAATTTTTAAAATAGTATAAATTTTACTGTCATTATATACCTGTAATATTTTATTCACAAAAGATGAATTTATCTCATTATTAACTTCATTATCAATTTTATTATCTAAATGAATTCGTGGAATATATGCGTCTATCTTGTATTTTCCTGATTTCTCCTCTTGAATTTTATATAGTGTTGAAACATATTGATTCTCTTCATTAGTGAATAAATCATTAAATTCTATTTCTAATTGTTCCTTATCAATTGGCTCTTCTTCACTCATTTTATCTCTATTTGTTCTTTTTCCACTATTGTATATAATCATAATCGATAATATTGCTATTGCCAAAACTCCTATTGCACTATATATTATCTTTTTCTTATTTTTTCTCAAATTTAATCACCTTTTATATTATACCATTTTTCTCATCTATTTTCAAATTGGTATTAATTTAAGCGTTAGCTCATAAATTTAAAATGGTGATTTGTATGTTTAAAGCTATATTTGTAATCATTGGAACTATTATTGGAGCCGGCTTTGCCTCTGGCAAAGAAATTTTTACATTTTTTAATCTTTATGGCATGTGGGGATTTTTAGGATTAGTAATTGCTGAATTAATTATTGGGTTTGTACTTTATAAAGTTTTTTGCATAATCCTTGGTTATGATATTACTTCCTATAATGAATTAATTGAGAACCTTTTTGGAAAAACCAATTTTGCAACTAACGTTCTATGTAATATTATCAACATTTTTCTATTAGTTTCATTTATTGTTATGGTTGCTGGATTTGCTGCATATTTTTCCCAAGAATATGCTTTGCCATATTTTTTTGGTGCATTTATAATGGCTATGTTGTCTTTTATAACTTTTCTAAAAAACATTGAGGGAATAGTGAAAGTCAACTCCTTTTTTATTCCATGTTTAATTATTGTTATTGTAATTCTTGGTTTAAAAAATGTTAACTGTTTTGTTGAAGGTACCAATATGCCTATAGATTTCAATTACAAATTTATTATAAGCTCTGTACTTTATGCGAGCTACAATTTGATAATAGCATTACCAATTTTAATTACTTTAAAAAAGTATGTCGTAAATTACAAACAGGCAAAATTTGTATCATTTGTAACTCTGCTTCTTCTTTTATTTATGTCTATCATTATATTTTTGCTACTTAATTATTATTTTACTGAAATCATAAATTTGGAGCTTCCTACTGTTTATATAGCTACAAAATCCGGATTAATATACAAATACATTTGTGGTATTTTAATTTTAGGTGCAATTTTTACAACAGCAATATCAAATGGTTATAGCTTTTTAAACAACTTAAATTTCACAAGTAGAAAAAACTATATAATAACTGCTGTATTGATTTGCTTTAGTTCAATTGTTTTTAGCCACATAGGCTTTGCAACTCTTCTTAATCTGCTATACCCAATTTTAGGTTTACTACGGATTATTGCAAATAATTTTTATACTGTTTTTTTCAAAAACACCTTGAAAATTTTGTGTTTTATTGATATAAGTATATAGAGGTTTTACATATGAATAAAAAATTAAATAAGAAAAAAGTTTTAATATTAATACTTATTATTTTGGCAATTATTCTAACAATTGTTTTTTCAATATTGTATAAAAGAAGCAGTAAGGTTCGTTCCTTTTTTGACAATAATATTTTCAGAAAGAACATTACGGAAAACACTTTACCAAAGCTTGATATTGAAAGTAGTTACTGTTATTCTTTTAATAATCATGTTGTTGTATTAAGTAGAAATGTTTTAACATTTTATAATGAATCTGCAAATAAAACTAGCTCCTTGGATATTGATATATCAGAACCTATATTTGAATCTGCTGGCAAATACTTATGTATAGCAGAAAAGAATGGGAAAAATGTTTATTTAATTAATGGGAAAGATATAGTTTGGCAAAAAAGCGTAGAAGGAAATATTAGCCAAATATCCTTAAACAAAAATGGCTATGTTGTCATTGCTATTGCTGATACAACATATAAAAATATTTGTAAAGTATATAGCGATACTGGTGCAGAATTATTTACTTCATTTTTATCTAAATCCTACATTATAGATTCTGCAATTTCAAATGATAACAAATATATTGCCATAGCAGAGACAAATTTTTCAGGAATAAGCATACAATCTAGTGTTAAAATCATTTCAATAGATAAAACTTTACAAAATAGTGCTGATACCATTGAATATAACTATGTTGCACCAATTGATGATTTCATTATTAGTATTGATTATTGTAATTCAAATGTTCTAATTTGTTTGTATGACAATCATATTAGTGTTGTAAAAAATAATACAACCGAAGAAATTAGCAATTTTAATACTTCTAATATATTGTTTGCTGATACAAATAACAAAATTATTCAAATTGAAAAGAAGAAGACTGGAGCTTTTTCATCAGAGTTTGAGCTTCAAATAATAGATCCTTCTACACTTGATAAAAAAACATATACTTTAGAAAAAGAACCAAAATCTATGGAAGTTTATGGCAATGTAATTGCAATTAATTATGGTTCAGAAGTTTTATTTATTAATAATTCTGGATGGCTTATTAAAGATTATACTTCATATCAAGAAGTTCAATCTGTTGTACTTTCTAACAATGTTGCTGGAATTGTTTATAAAAACAAAATAGAATTTTTAGGATTATAGGAGGTGATAATATGGCAATTGCAGTTGATTTAATGGTTCTTTCCATTGTATTATTATTTGTATTTTTAGGTTATAAGCGTGGTCTTGTAAAAGTTGCTTTTAAGCTATGTACATTTTTCATAGCAATTATTCTTGCTTTTATGCTTTACAAACCTGTCGCTAAAATTGTAATTGAAAATACAAATATTGATGAAACTATTGAATCTAAAATAACAGACAAAATTTTACCTGAAGGAAAAACAGAGACTGATGAAGTTGATTTATCTGAAAGCTTACCAACTATAATATTAAAAAACAGTGAAAATACTGTTCAAAGTATTGCAAAATCTTGTAGTAATACTTTAATTGAAACAGCGTGTTTAGTATTAATTTTTATTATTACTAAAATTGTGCTAAAATTCGTTACTGCTCTTGCAGATTTAATTGCAAAGCTTCCTATATTAAAACAATTTAATAAATTAGGTGGTACAATTTATGGAATTATAGAAGGATTATTTATTGTTTTCTTAGGATTTGCTGTTATTTCATTAATTGCTCCAATGCTTGATGTTTCTGTATTAGAAGCAATAAATTCATCAACTTTAGGTTCAATTTGTTACAATAATAATATTTTACTTAAAATTATAATGTAAAAAACATACAAAAAAAGAGACATTAGGCTGTCTCTTTTTTATGTTCTTTCTTTCTTGTTTCTTCTATTTTTTTGCTCCATTTATCTATATAGTATCTACGAATTATTGCAAGATTTGTAAACATTCTTCCTACAAAAACAACAATTGCAGCTAAGTATATATCTACATTTAGTTTTACTCCAAGCCATGTAAGCATAATTGATAATATAGCATTTCCAAAAAAACCTGATATAAATATCTTCAAATCAAACTTACCATTTAGTACTGATGTTATTCCTCCAAAAACTGAATCTAGTGCTGCAATTATTGCTATTGCTAGATATCCAGAATATTCATATGAGATTACTGGTCCATTTGCTCCTATTATTGCACCTATTATACAGCCTATTAAAATTGCTACGAAAACCATTCTATTCCTCCCCCTTTACATATTCAAAGTTTAAATTTTTATTGTATCTTGGTATTGTAATACTTTCCTGTCTTTCAAGTGTTACATTTTTTCCTTCTGAAATTTTTACATCTATATATCCATATTTCTTCTGTGAAACTGCACTTTCAAGATAAGTTGTATTCCCAATAGCTTTTATTATATATGGTGGAGCATTTATTCTTGTTCCATTTACTGTAATTCTATTTGCTTCATTTATATCTGCTATATAGCTATCATATACTATTCTTTGGTCATTAATTGATATTGCTTCTGCTCCTGCACTTTTAAGAGTATTCATAAGTTCTAATAAATCATTAGCATTAATTTGATTTTTTGCTGTTCCATTATCCATTGTAATTACAATGCCTGGACCTGTTACATCATTTTTTCCAAGTAAATCTTCAGTTTCTTTTAACTCTCTTTGTAATAACTGGGAAGCCTCGTTTCCTTCATTAATAGCTGTTTCATATTCTAAAATTTTGTTATTTGTTTCTGTAACTTTTGCTAATGTTTCATCATATTTTGTTTTTAAGGCTGTAAGCTCTGTTTTTAGCTCACTTTCTTTCATTATCTCGAGTTCCGAAATATCAGTTTGACTAATTGTTTTTACTTGAATGAAAATTAGCATTGTTAGAATAAATGCCATTATTCCAATGGTTATAGTAATTGTAATTTTACCCTTTTTTATCTTTGCTTTTTTCATACTTCTACCCTTTCTATTTATTTTGTAGCAATATATTCATATTTGTAAACACCTTCATATTTAGGAATTGTAATATCATCACTTTTTTGAACATTTACTATTACTCCATCTTCTGCCATTAGTCTTAGATATCCACCTTGTCTTAATGCAACATCATAATATAAATGTTCTGGAAAACCTATTGCTTTAATTTCTATTGGAGCTCCAACAATTTCATCATTTACCCTTATAATATTTCCGTCACAAAGAATTGCTGTTGTGCTTACAATTCTTTTTCCATTAATAGAAATTGCATCTGCACCAGCATTAAATAATTCATTAACAATATGTCTTAAATCCTGCTCATGCACTAAAAGTGAACTTACATCTAATACTTCGTTGCTGTTTACTTCTCTATTGTCATCTAATTTTATTATAATTCCGCTTCCCTTAACTTCTGTAAGACCTAGAAGTGCATTATTTTTTTTAATCTGTGCTTCAACCTCAGTATCTACATTGTTACTTGTTGCAACTTTATTTCTTGTTTCTTCAAGCTTTGTTTCAGCATCTTCCAATTCTTTATAAATGTCTTTAGAGGCTTGTCTCCACCTTAAAACTTCTCCTTTAAGTTCAGCATTATCATTTAATGAAATGCCCTCTTCATTTGTAATGCTGTTTACTGTATTTATTTGAATATAAATTGCAATTGTAAGAATTAAACACACGCAACCAAGCGTAATAGCTACTTTTTTCATTTACCTCTCCTCTCACACTTGTTCCCTAAAATACACTTTCTTTATGTTTGGCACATTAAGAACTATTGTACCAGGAACACCTTTTTCTTTATTATTCATTAAATCAATTATCCATAAAATTTTCACATTAATATTTGAGCCGTCTCCAAAATCAACAGTCTTGTTTTCACTTGGAATTTTCAAAACAAAATTTGTAGAATCTGAAATATCAATAGCTGCGATTTTTTCTTTAATACCATTTCCTTCTGCAGCATTCATAATTTGAATTACAACATCAAGTTTTTTTAAATCTTCCAAATTTAGCCTACCACCACTAGCAATTTCAGTTGTTTCAACTCCTTCAAGAGTTGGTAATTCCAGAGCCACTGGCGATACCTCTAAAATATAGCCTTGATTATTTATATATGCATATTCTCCATTTACTGCAAGAATAAATGTAGCAACTCTTTCTTGAACATCTATTATAACTTCTCCATTTAACCTTTTAGTAACCTTAACATCTTCAATATAAGGATTAGCCTTAATTCCATTAATTATATTAATGTTCAAAAATTTAAACATATTTGCCCCCACCACAAGATGTGAATTTTGTAAGATTTCTTCTGTTGAAACTTTATTGTTATTTCTTATTGTAATATGTTTTATATTAAATAAACCTGAAAATATGATTAAACCTAATAAAACTCCAACAAAAATCACAAGAAGTAATATTGCAACAATTCTTCTTTTTATAATACTTTTCTTCTTATTATTTGGTTTCTTTTTGGTTTGCTTTTTCTTAGTATTATTTGCCTTGGCACTCTTATTAGTTTTAATCTGAGTTTTCACTTCGAAAGGTTCTCCTTTCATAAAAAAATATCATTGATTAATATATAATTAACCAATGATATTTTATAATATTTCGCTTAAAATTTCAATAAAAATTTGAAAATTTAAGCTATTTTTCAATTTTTATTTTTGCACCTATGTTTTTTAATTTTTTATCTAAATTTTCATACCCTCTTAATATATACTCTATATTATTAATTTTACTTTTTCCTCTAGCTGCTAAAGCTGCTGTAACTAATGCTGCGCCGCCTCTTAAATCGGTCGAGTTCACTTCTGCACCACTAAGTTTCCTTACACCTTTTACTATTGCGACTTTCCCTTCAACTGTTATTTTAGCTCCCATTCTTGTTAGTTCATTTACGTATTTATACCTATTCTCAAAAATATTTTCTACCATCATAGAAGTTCCTTTTGCAACTGTTTGCAAGCTTACAAAAACAGATTGCATATCTGTTGGAAATCCTGGATATGGCATTGTTTTAACATCTATTGCTTTTAATTTTTTAGGTGCCTTTAAAATTATTCTGTTTTTCTCTAAGGTTATTTTTGCTCCTGCTTCTTCTAGCTTATGTACTAGTGGTGTTATGTGCTCTTGCTTTGCATTGTTTAACACTAATTCTCCTCCAGAAATTGCCCCCATGCATAACAGAGTTCCTGCCTCTATTCTATCTGGCATAATGTTATAACTAACGTTTTTAAGATTTTTAACTCCTGTAATTTTTATAACATTCGTTCCTGCGCCTTCAACCTTTGCACCCATTTTGTTTAAGAAGTTTTGAAGGTCAATTATTTCAGGTTCCATTGCTGCATTTGTTATAATTGTTTCCCCTTCTGCAAATATAGATGCTAATATAATATTTTCGGTTGCTCCAACAGATGGGAAATCTAATTGAATGTTATTTCCTACAATCTTATCACATGAGCATTTAATATATCCGCTTCCTTCTTCAATTTTTATGCCCAGCTTTTCAAAACCTTTTAAATGTAAGTCTATTGGTCTTGTACCAATGTCACAACCTCCTGGGTATGAAAATATTGCATGTTTAAACCTTCCCAATATTGCACCAGCTAGTATTACTGATGATCTCATTTTTCTCATTAGTTCATTTGGTATTTCTTGTGATTTTATATTCTTAGAATCTATAATTATTTTCCCATGTTTCTTTGTTACAGTGCACCCAAGTAATTTTAGTATTTCTAGAGTTGTTTTTGTATCATAAATATTAGGTACATTATATAAAGTCGTAGTTTTCCCACTTAATATACTTGCTGCTATTATTGGAAGAGATGCATTTTTTGAACCTGATACATTAACTTCGCCTTCTAGCCTTTCTCCCCCTTCAACTATGTAACTTGCCATTTTTCTCCTCCTTTACCTAGTATATATTATGCAAACTAGGTAAAGTTGGTGAGAAAGGTTAAATTTATAACATTCTCTATCTTAAATGCAAAAAGTTCAATATTTTATTTATTATTCTTTTTAAAGTTGAATTCTTATATACTACAATTTGCATATCGTTCTTTTGTTCTTGCTTGTTTTCTATAATTTCTTCATTTTTCTTAAAGATATTATCTATGTTATATTTTTCTTGTATCATATCTTGATACTTTTTTTCATTTTGAGCATATATTTTTTTCAATCCCTTTTAAATTTAATTTTTATGATTTTAAGCTATACAAAAAAACGCTATATCCTTTGATATAACGTTTTTTAACTGGTGAACCAGAGACGACTCGAACGTCCGACCCACGGCTTAGAAGGCCGTTGCTCTATCCAGCTGAGCTACTGGTCCATTCATGAACATATAAAATAATAACATATTTTTTTTGTTCTGTCAACATTTTTCTTGAAATTAGTTGATTTTTTTTTGATTTTTTGATATACTATTATTCGCACTTATTATTATATTATGAAAGGATGGAAGGATTTATGGAAAAACAAAAGAATATTGATGAAAATTTGAATAGTGAAAATAATAACAAAGCAAAAAAGGTTAAAAAGAAAAAAAAGCATATTGTGTTAAAGCTATTTTTACTAGCACTTTTGGTATTACTTATTGTATTTGTAATAAATTATATTAGAGCTCCTGGAAAAAGCTTTCTTTCAAAGTTTACTGGTGCAATGCTTGGACATAGTGAGGAAACTTTAAAGAACTTAGACAAGCTTCAAATACTTATTCTTGGAGAGAGCACTGGTATGTCCGATACAATTATTGTAGCATCATATGACCCAAAAACTCAAGATGCGGCTTTAATGTCTATACCAAGAGATACTTTTATTGGTGATGATAAGTCAAAAGCAAAGTATTACCATAAAATTAATGCATTATATAATGATGGTGAAACACCTGAAAAAACTATAGAAGCTGTAAACAAGATTACTGGTTTAAACTTAAAATATTACATACTTGTTGATACAGAAGCACTAATTAAGTTAGTTGATCAAATTGGTGGCTTATACTTTGATGTTCCAATTGATATGAATTATGATGACCCAACTCAAGACCTATATATTCACTTATCTAAGGGTTACCAAAAATTAACTGGTGCACAAGTTGAACAATTAGTTAGGTTCAGACATAACAACAATGGAATCTCTTACCCATTTGATTATGGTAATGGTGTTGAAGACCATGGACGTTCTAGAACTCAACGTGATGTTGTAGTTGCCATTGCAAAGCAAACACTAAAATTCAAAAACGTTACTGAAATTTCTAACATAATTGATATATTTAAAGCATATGTAAAAACAAACCTAGATTTAGACCTATTAAAAGATTACATACCATATGCTGTTGATATGAATATGGACGCAGTAAAGGTTGGAAGAATTCCTGGTATAGATGATGTTGTTAATGGAATTTGGTTCTTCTTTAATGATGAAGAAGGTACAAAAGAACTTGTTGATGAATTATTCAATGGAAAAACCGCTGAAAGTTCTGATGTTTCTGAAAATAACAATTTAGCATCTGATAATGAAATTGCAAATAATGATTAATAAAAAATTCAGCCCTTATTTCAAAGGGCTGAAAATCTATTTATTTTTTCCTCTTATTTTATTTAATGTTTGATTTCTTTTATATAATTCTAATACTCTTAAGCCTCCAAATAGAACTATCAAACCAATAAATATTAGTAAAAATACTAAACCTGTTTTGCTTTTCTTTACATCATTTTCTGCAATTAAATTTCCTGTATAAGTCTTGCCTTCTATCTCGTAGCTTACTGTTCCAAGTACAGTTCCTTTTTTAATTGGTGCTTTTATCTTTGAGTTTAAATTAATTTGTGGCTCTATAGGTGTTTCTTCATTTTCAACTTTAACTACTGCTGTAATTGGTTTTTCTAATACCATATTTAACTTTTTATCCTCTTTTCTTGCTTTCTTAACAGTTACTGTTTGAATATTAGTACCAGCTTCAGCTATTGTTCTTATTGTATTTGTATCAAAAGCGTATTCTAAAATTGCTTCTGAGTCTTCATATCTACTATTAGATGTTGTTGATTTCATTGTTACAGAAACAAGCTTTAAACCACTTTTTTCAGCATATGCCATTAAGCAATTTCCTGCTGGTGTTGTGAAACCAGTTTTCAAACCTTTTGCATATTTGTAGTAGTTTTTGCTTCCAGTTTGTAGCATTTCATTTGATGTATAAAAATATCTATCATTTCCTGTATAAATTGTTGTTGCCGGAAGACCATATTCTGTAACTTGTGCAATATTTCTTATAGTTTCAAACTTAACTGCATGGTTTGCAATTAAAGCCATATCATGTGCTGTTGAATAATGGTTTGTATCATGCTCTCCATGGCAATTTAGAAAATTGCTATTTGTACAGCCAATTTCTTTTGCCTTTTCATTCATCATTTTAACAAATTCTTCTTCACTTCCTGCGACATGCTCTGCTAGTGCATTTGCCACATCATCATATGAAGATATAAGTAGTAAGTTTAAAAGTTGCTCTACTGTAAAAACTTCTCCTGTTTTTAAATTTGCTGTTAAGTAACCTGATTCTACTTTATCTATAGCACTTTGATTAATTGTTACATTATCTTGCAAACCACATTTTTCTACAACTAGTATTGCTGTTAAAACCTTTGTTAAACTTGCTGGGTATAGCTTTTCATCTGCATTTTTACTATATAATATTTTACCATCTATGCAGTCTATAACCATTCCTGATGTAGCCGTTATTTCCGGCTCCTTAGCTTGCACACACGGCATTAGGATAGCAATTAAGCATGCTACAATTATTAATATTTTTCTTAATTTCATATCAAAGCATCATTCCTTTCTCATGTAATAATATAATATATTTTTATAAAAAAAACAATATTTTAGGAGGTTTTTATGAAAAATTTCGACAAAAAATTACTAATTTCTTTAATACTATTGCTTGTGATTATTGCAATAGCAATTTATTTTATAACTAAAGACTTAAATAAGGAAAGTTTTAACGTATCTGATTTTATAGAAAATACTGTTTCTCCTTCTATACCAGAAGAAAGCAAACAAATAGCAATACATATTGATGGTGAAGTTGCATCTCCTGGTATAAAATACTTAGAGACTGGTGCAAGAATTTCTGATGCAATCGAAGCTTCTGGTGGGGGAACTTCTCTTGTAGATTTTTCTAAAATCAATTTAGCTTATGTTTTAAAAGATGGGCAAAAGGTTCATGTGCCAAGTATTTATGAACCAATAGACACAGCAACTGTTTCTAATGATGCTGGTGAAAATGTAATTATTCAAGATACAAATTCAAGTTCTAATATGGTTAATATAAATACTGCAACACAAGCAGAACTAGAGACTCTTCCTGGTGTTGGAGCTTCAACTGCTCTTAAAATTATTAATTACAGAAATCAAAATGGTAATTTTAAAAAAATTGAAGATTTAATGAATGTAAGTGGAATTGGTGAAGCAAAATTTTCTACAATGAAAGACCATATTACAATCTAAAAATAATCTTAAGCTATTCTTTCATACAGTATAATTTTGCCTCTTTTGGAAATAATGATTATATCACAGTCTAAAGGAGGTTTTTATTTGATAAACAAGGTAGAAATTGCTTCTGTAAATACTGCAAAATTACCTGTTCTAACAAATAAAGAAAAAAATAAATTACTAGTAAAAATTAAAAACGGAGATAATGAGGCAAGAGAAGAATTTATAAATGGTAACTTAAGACTAGTTCTAAGTATTATCCAACGATTTAATGGCCGTGGCGAGGAAATTGATGATTTATTTCAAGTTGGTTGTGTTGGCTTAATTAAGGCTATTGATAATTTCGACATGAACTTAAATGTTCAGTTTTCAACATATGCTGTTCCTATGATTATTGGCGAAATTAGAAGACATTTAAGAGATAATAACCCAATTCGTGTTAGCCGTTCAATGAGAGATTTAGCATATAGAGCTCTGCAAACAAAAGAAAGATTATTTAAGGAAAAGCAACAAGAACCTACAATTGAAGATATTGCAAAAGAGCTTGGCGTTGATAAAGAAGACGTTGTTGTAAGTTTAGATTCCATTCAAGACCCAATATCACTTCAAGAACCGGTTTATAATGAAGGAAGTGAAAGTATTTATGTTATGGATCAAGTTAAAGATTCTAAAAATACAGATGAATTTTGGGCCGAAACTTTAACCATTGCAGAAGCTATGAAAAAGTTAAGCAATAGAGAAAAATCTATTATATCAAGGAGATTTTTTGATGGAAGAACTCAAATGGAAGTAGCAAATGAGATTGGTATTTCTCAAGCTCAGGTTTCAAGACTGGAAAAAAATGCAATTGAAAGAATAAAAAAAATGTACAAATAATTTGCTTTTCACCTATATAAATAGTATAATTTATATAGGTGATTTTAATGCTTGATAAGACAATAGTGCAAAGGTTTAATAGTGCAAAAAATTTTATTCCACCTGCATACTCAATTTCTAATTTGAGAGAAGGTTTAAATTTTTACATTCCTATTATCCAAGCTTTTATAAAAAAATATGAAATAACTGATACAGCTGAATTAAAGGATACTTTAGAAATTTTTGTAGATGAAATTTTTGATACATGCTCAAAATATTCTTATGTAGATTCTAGTATATATGAACTTCAAGCTATTAACAGTATCTTACGAGATATAGGCTTTATTACTCAAAATTATCCTCTTCTTAAAGATAAGCCAAATACACACACAGTATATACTTCTAATTTAGAACGATCAAAAAAATTAGCTTTAATTAATGCAATTGATGAAGTTTCTATTATTGAAGCTACTGCCGAAAAAATAGGGTTTACTCCTGGAATGAATCCAAAAGATATAGATATTGAAGGTGTATCCCCTGAAGATGCAAAACTTTTTCTTTCATTGGCTTCAAAAATATTAAGTAAAAAAACAATAAACGATAAAATAATTGAAATGTTAAAAAATCAAAAAAAAGGTTGTGAAGATCGTATAAAAGAATCCCAAATTTCCTTCTTAGAAGCTTTACATAGATATTTTCGTGGTTTTGGCTTGCTTGAGTCATATTTAGCAAAATATCAAAACGAATGTATAAGCTCTGGAACATCAAGTTTAAAGTATGATTTTTCTACACTTCAATTTGATAAGGATTCTGTTGGTCTTGATGATGCATTTTGTGAAGACTACTTAAAATCCTTAGATGCAGAGGAACTTTGTTTCCTTAGTGCATTTTGGTGTAACCGATTTGCAAAAGAGGCAACTCGTATGGATAAAGCCTTTTCTGCAATTAATTCTTTAGATTTGTGGCAAGATATAATAGATGGAAAAGCTCAATTTTCACCTAGTGAAAGTAGTTTAGTTTCGGCTTTGCAAAAATATACATTTCTTTCTGATTTGCTAGGAGAATCATTTTTATTGCATCAAAAATATGTATTTACAAAAGAAGTTGAACAGGGTTCAAATTTTTCTGATTCTCTTTCTAGAGATTATACAAGTTTTTATAAACAAGTTAATAAGCAAATCGGAGAAGCATATGCTAGTCATTTCTCAAAGGAATTGCATTCTGATAATAACTTTTTAATGGATTCCATTTTTTCAGCTCCTTTCACAAATTTGAGAACCTTTGCTTATTATAAAAAGGATACAACTCTTGTTCCTATTGTAAAAGGACTTTTAGCTAATCCACATTTAAAAAATTGGGGTATTATAAGGAATGAATTCTTAGATAATGGTGTGTTTGTCGACTCTGTTGCTCAAGGTTCTAAAGTCTTACTTGGATTTGATGTTGAAGGTTTTAATAGACCTTTTCGTTTTCATATGAAAAAAGATGATTTGATGGATATATTAAAGTGCCAAGGTAATGGCTATACCTTTCCTGAATACCAAGGAAGTCAAGACTTTATTGTAAATAATAGATTGTTAAAATCTAGTATTATTATGCCAATACCTAAAAGGCACAGACCTATTATCAGAGAAGGTACAAAAAATGGTCCAAACAAAGATCTCTGGGAACATTTATATTTTTTAACAAATGGAAAATTTCCTCCTCACTTAATGCAAGAAACACCAAGTGCTTCAAATGGAAAGCCTATCTTATCCCGTCAACCTATTATTTACACTGATTTAAGAACCGGGAAAAGATATACTAAAAAACAAAATAATTATGTAGAAGTTGGTGAAGATAATGTTAGATAATGATATTTTAAAAAATTACTTTCAAACCAAACAATATAATAAATGTATTGAACTTTTAAAAAATAAAATAACCTCATTTGTAATTAATCAAATACAACAAAAAGATAGTAGTATTGAATTTACTACTATCTCTGATTTGATTTCTACTTCAGAATTTTATTTAAATGATCATTCTGTTGCAACTGCTTTGTTTTATGCCTTAAAGCAAGATGATGAACTTAAACAAATTGAGTTACTTCTTTCTATCTGCGAAAACAGCGATATAAAGTAATTACATAGCTCTTGGGTTAAATGTAGATATATTCTGTAGTTCTGTAAATAATGCTTTTTCTTTTTCTGAAAGCTCTTTTGGAACTACAGTTTTTATTTCTGCAATTAGATTTCCTCTTCCACCTAATCCATCTTTATATCCTTTATTAGGTATTACTATCTGTTCACCACTTTGTGTCCCTGCAGGTATATTTAAACTTATATTTTCCTCTATTGAATCTATACTAATTTTCTTTCCTAGAGCCGCTTCCCATGGAGAAACTGCTACACTTGTAATAATGTCACAACCCTTTAAAGTAAACTTTTTATTATTCTCTATGTTAATTTTAATAAATAAGTCTCCGTTTTTTCCACCATTTATACCTTCTTTGCCTTGTCCTAGAAGCCTTATTTTTTCGCCATTTCTAATGCCTGCTGGAACTTTTACAGAAAAAGTTTTCATTTGTCCTTTTACTGTTCTTAATGAGATCTTTTTTTCTGCCCCATAATATGCATCTTCTAATTTTACGTTTATCTCTGTTTCTATATTTTCGCCTTTTGCTGGAATGTTTTTATTTTCTTTCATTGGAGCTTTTTCTGTTTCACCAAAGAACATATTGAAAAATTCGTGTGCTACAGAACCTCTTTCTTGTTTTGTTTCTGCATTTTGTTCTTGTTTTTTCTTTCTGCCAACCTTTGAATTCCAAATTCTATCATATTTTCTTTTGCTACTGCTATCTGATAGAACCCTATATGCTTCATTTATATCTTTAAAGCGTTCCTCATATTGGCTACTTTGGTTATTAATATCTGGATGATATTTTTTGGCTTGTTCTCTAAATGCTAGTTTTATTTCGCTTCCGAGTTACTTTGCTTGTATCTAAATTCAATATTTTATAATAATCTTTAAAAACCATAATTTTCTCCTTGTGTAAATTATGTTACCTTTTTGATTATACCATATTTTACAAGTATTTTCCACTTTTTTTCTTGTTTTTTCTTGTTTTTTTTTGAATTTATTATATAATATATGCAGAATAATTTTTTGGAGGTATATTATTATGCGTAAGAATATTCATACAAGTGAAAACCTGCAATATAGAATATTAGCTGTTGATGATGAAGTGGGAATTCTTGATTCTTTAAGAGTTTTCTTATCTAAAGCTGGCTATACTTTTGTTGGTGTAACTAACCCTTTAGAAGCAAT
The DNA here is from genome assembly GCA_900553695.1 of uncultured Clostridium sp. Taxonomy (GTDB): domain Bacteria; phylum Bacillota; class Clostridia; order TANB77; family CAG-508; genus UMGS1781. The sequence continues at coordinate 44,811 of USEM01000001.1, forward strand.
TGAAAAAGTAAGAACCGAACATTTTGATTTAATGCTACTAGACTTTTTAATGACACCTATCCATGGTGACCAAGTTGTTGAAGAAATAAGGAAATTCAACAAGGATTTATATATCTTATTGCTTACTGGCCATAAGGATTTAGCTCCCCCCCTTGATACAATAAAAAGATTAGATATTCAAGGATATTGTGAAAAAAGTGATAAATTTGACCAGCTTCTATTGTTAATTGAATCTGGAATTAAGGCTGTCTCTCAAATGCAGCTTATAAAAAAGATTAATGATGAATTAAAAACTACATATGATAAACTAGAATCTGCTTACATGGAAACTATTGAAATACTACGTTTCACTGTTGAAGCAAAGGATGCTTATACTAGAGGACATTCAGATAGAGTTTCTGCTTATTCTGTTTTAATTGGTGAGGCTCTTGGACTTTCTGAAGATGATCTAAAAACTCTAAAAATTGGTGGTTTATTCCATGACATTGGAAAAATTGGAATTCCTGACAGTATTTTACTAAAAACTGATAAACTAGATGATGAAGAATATTCTGAAATTAAAAACCATCCCGCAATTGGTGCACATATACTTTCAAATGCAACAATTTTTAAAGATATTATTCCTATTGTTAAACACCACCATGAACGTTTTGATGGACATGGCTATCCAGGAAAACTTAAAGGAGAAGAAATACCTTATCTTGCTAGAATTGCCACAGTTGCCGATTCTTTTGATGCAATGACTTCTAAACGTTCATATCGTGATTCTCTTCCTATTGATGTTGTAAAAGAAGAAATCAAAAAGAATTCTGGTACACAATTTGACCCAGAAATTGCAGAAGTTTTCTTAAAAATTTTAGATGAGCAACCTGAAGAGATTAGAAGAATACAAGCTCTATAATTAAAATGAAAAATGAAGTGAACCTTATTTAGGTTCACTTCATTTTTATTGTTATTTAATTACAAATTTTTTGATTAGAACTATACCAACTGCTACTAATACTAAGCCTCCTGTTATTGATACTATAAGTAATATTGGTGATTTTTGGTCTGCACCTGTTTCAACTGTAATTATTACTGATTCTGCAATAAATTCATCTTGTTCATCCATATTAATAATTCCTGAAAGAGTTTGAATTCCTACATCAGCTTGTATATACTTTAAGTTTCCAAGTTTTGATAATTTATCTAAAGTACCTGTTCTACTTGTCTTTATGCCATTTGATGGTACTAACTGCGCTGCATAGCTTCTAAATGTATAATTTTTATTTGTACTTGTTGAATCTATATCCCTAGTTGTTTTTAATGTTGTTTTGTATGTTTTTTGTCCTGCTGCATTAAGCTCTATTTCGTTTGTTTGTAGCACATCAACTTTTTGCTTCTTTGAACTTGGATTATTTCCATCATATATGTAAAGTTCTTTGTCTTGTTCTACTCTTGTAAAAGAGCTTTCTGTAGCTATTGCATTATTTAGATAATCTTCAATTTTAAACTTAACACCTACTTCTTTATCATTGCTTCCTATATTTCCTGTGTAATATCTTGTTCCAACATATGTACCTATTGAATAATGATCTGAATTTTTCATTTTTTCCTTAATTTCTGTCGCAATTTGCAAATATGTTTTTCCATCGATATTTAATTCATTATTTAGCTGTGTTCCAATATATTCCTGTTCTCCATTATTTGAAACCACATATGTGTATCCAATTTCTATAGTTCCATTTATTTTCTCAATTTGTGTTTCTAGTTTCCAAGATCCTACTGCATCTTTTTGTTTACTTGTTGCATCTGATAATGTACTAAATTTTGAACTTCCTTGAGTATGTGTAATTTGCACCATTCCGTTAGCTGTCGTATAATTATCTATATCTGCATTTGCTGTTGCAACACCTACAAGGTTTACATATGTTACATGTTTCTCCAATGATAGCTTTGAAGCAGGTCTTTCCTCTAAACCAAAATTTATGGCTTTTGCTACTATTTGAGAGGTATCATCTGTTTCTGATATTGGAATTTGAACTAAAGATGTTTCTGCACACATCCAATTATATTCATTAAGTTTTCCTTTGCTATCAATTATTAAATCTGATACATTTCTTTCTGGTTGCATAGCATAATTCATTTCTTCTAATCTTCTTGCTTCATTATCTCTTGCCATTGAACTGTTTTCATCATATGAATTATTGTCAAAATATGTCTTATCATAATACTTATCTGCAGTTGATTTATAATCTTGTCCATTATATTTTAAAATATTTTGTGTATTTATTGCTGTATCCCAGTATGTTCCATCTCCATAAATAAATCTTACAATATATTCTCCTGGTATGAAACCTTCAAATGTATATTCTCCCTCATTGTTTGTTACATTATATTCTGGAATATCACCATAAACACCATTTGTTGGTATATATTTTACCTTATTTGAACCTGTTGTTGTCTCTTGCCAAATGTATTCAAGTTTTGTTACATTGCCATTTATGTTTATTTTTTTAATTTCAATTAACTGAACTATTACATCGTTAATCTTTTGTTCACCATTTTCATATGTGCCATTTCCAGGAGTTACAGTTCCGTGATCATTGCCTTTAGCATCTTCAAACACATAACCAGAAATTTTTCTTTGTGCATTGTTTTTTTGAATATTTATTCCTCTTGCATCATCTGTATCATCTTCTGCTTTGTGTATATCAATATTATCTGGTTCAGAATCAGTATCTATACATCCTGTATCCGTTGAGTAAGATGTTATTTCTATCCATGTTTTCATGTCTCCTAAATGTATAGAATTTGCTAAACCATCTTTACTAACTTTAAATGTTATCTCAGCCACTCCTTGATTATTTGTTTCTGTAAATTCTTGGTTAATTGGTATTAATATTTTGTTGTATGTTACACCATCTATAACTACTGTTCCATCAGATACTGCTCCAGTAATTGCAGTTGTAAGTTGTAAATGTGAATCATAGTAATACGCTATTGAATTAACTATTGCTGTTGTAGCACTTTGATTATTTAATAATATTTGATATTTTAATTCTACATCTAACTCGTCTGTTAGTGTTTTATTCATGCTACTACTTTGTGTTGGATCCATTCCATCATAAACTCTACTTGTTCCTAACCCCTTATAATCTCCTATTCTGTAGTTATAATCTGAATTATATAGGTATAAATTATATGAAGGTTTTACTTCACCATTTACTAGTAGATTACCATCTAATTTACTTAGGTCATTATAATTATATGTTTTTGTTTCTCCATTTATTGATACAGTAGCTGAATATAAATCTGTAAAGGCAGCTAAGTCAACTCCCTTTTTCACTAATCCTAAGTCTATATCTTCTGTATTCTCATTATATCTAGTTGGTTCTGTTGTAGCTATCATTGCAAATTCTTGTTTTATGTCTCTTCCATCCATTGTTTGTAACTTCGCACTCGTTGCATCATATGTATATGTAAGATTTGTTCTTGTTCCATCTGTTCCAGTTGCTTGGCCCTTAGTAATTGTAGCAAATCTTGCATTAAATACAGCCCTATCCCTTTCCTGAGCATCAGAATCCTCATTTGCAGCCCCTATATGTGGAGTTACTGCAATATAATTAATTCCATCATATGTAAATTCTATTACATATTGAATATTACCTGTTATACTAGCTGGAAGATCTTCAAATATATATTTTCCATTTGCATCTGTATATTTTGTATCTACTACTGCATTATCAGAAACTCTTTTTGCAACAACTTTGATATTTTCAATTCTATCTTCTGCTGCCCCTTTTTTGTTATCTGGTTCTTTTACTGGTTTTATACCTGTTTGTCCATCAAGCCATACTTCTCCAGATAAATTTATTGTTACTTCATTATATACTTCTAGAACTACCATGTTTTTTTCTAAGTCATAGTTTGCATTTATAACGTCCTTATCTGCGCCTGTGACACTTACATCACATCCATTTTTAGCATGTCTTATTGTAATCTTAGCAGATCCTCCAGGGTATAAACCTTTATAATTAACTTTTGCTGAGGATGAAACTCCGGTTTCTTCAATAGTAATTTCAATGTCTTCATTTGGGTCTGTAACTTTTAATGTTCCAAGCTTTATATTTCCATTTGAATCTGTTTTTACTATTATAACTGAATTGTTTTGCATATCTGTTGCATTTTTTAAAGTTATTCTAAATTCAATTCCAGGCAATATTTCTCCTGGCACTGATTTATTAAGTTTAGTTAATACTAAATCTTCAATCTTTGCAATATTTACAATTTTTAATTTGAATTGAAACCAATCTCCTTCTTGTTTTATTGAAACAACATCTTTAAGTGATGTTTCATTCTTAATGCTTGCATTCCATGTTTTACTTGCAGTATTAAAAGTAAAATCGATTTCTATTGGTCCATTATCTATATAAAATTTATTATCCCTCTCTGTGAAAGTTACTGTTATATTCTCTTTTGTTGTAATTATAGTTAGTTTGCTTTCACCATTAGAATCAGTTGTAAGTGTTGTTGATGTTGCTTTTGTTCCATCTGGTAACTGAATGAAAGCCTTATCATCTCCTGAAATAGTAACATCAAATTGAATGTCCTTTAAAACATTAGCAAGTTTACCATTATCTACTTTAGTTAAATCAATTTCAAGTTTTCTTCCTGCCCAAAATTCTATAGATGCTTCTAATTCTATATTTTCAGGTGCTACCATTACAATAGCTGCATCTTGCGTATCTACATATCCATCACTAAATGCGGCATTAGTTACATCAACGTCATAACTTCCACATGAACAAGCAACACGTCCTACACTACTGTCTAAAGCGATTTGTCCATTTTGTCTTATCGCAGTTACATCTTTTGAAAAAGTATTACCACAACTATTACATTTAAAGTCTACTCTCGCATCTCTTATTTTAGTAAATTTATCCATTTCACCCGTATATTTTGTAGCCTTATATTTAATTTCAATAGTGTTTTTGTCTCCTAATTTTATTCCATCTTGTTCTGTAAGATAAAATTCTTTTCCACTTTCGGGAATGTTGGTTAACTTTTGTCCATTAATTAACACTTCAAAACTTTTTCCTACTGGTTTTCCATTTACACTTGGATAGTTAATAACAAATGGTCCAAATTTTCCATCTGCTGATGGCGTTATAAATTCTCCATTATTGTTTATAATACTAATTGAATTACTATTTAGGCTTTCTACAATATTTGCTTCTTGTTTTAAAGCATCAATGTCTGCTGCCATTCCTGGATAATCATACTTGTGTGAACTTCCATTTAGAACTTCCCATAAATAATTTTGTCTTATGTCTGTTCTAAACACTCCGTCATTATAACTATATTTCGTTGGATCTATATTTCCTATAACATATGCAGCATCATTTGGTATGTTGGCATGTTCATAACAATAGTAGTCTCCCTCTTGGAAGTTGATTCCATACTCAATACAATAGAAATTAGCATTAGGATTTAATTCAGAAAAATGAACAATCTGTCCGCACACTATACCCATATACATCTAATTTGTTACTAAAAGCCATTATTCCTAATATAGTCATTGCAATTATAATAGTAGATATAATTAGTAGTTTTAATTTGCATTTATTCATATTAAGTTCTTACCTCCTATTTTTTTGTTTATTTCTGTGTCAAGATTAATTTTATTGTTACCTCTTCTCCTGGTTCAAGTTTTTTATTAATTAATGCTGAAGAATAGATTTTGCCATCATTTCCTTCATACCAATCAATGTTAATTTCTGAAGTAAATAACATTTTTTCTGGAATCTTTTCTGTTAATGGTGTTATATACCCCTCTGCATTTCCTTTATTTGTAATTTTAAATTCATATTCTACCAATACTACTTCCTCTTGTTTTTCATTACTAATTTTTGTTGTTTTTGGGAACATTGAATTTTCAAAGCTATATACAGTAATTCCATTTTCATCAAATCTAGTTATTTTATTAATCTTCTTTTCTACTATGATTTCAGATTTCTTACTTACTACAAATCCTGCATTAATATTTTCAGTATCACCATCTTTTAGTTTTAAAACCTCTGTCTTTGCTGTTGTTTCATTGTTTTGTGTTGCATTAACAATATTTGATTCTAATCCATTTGAAGTGTTTTTACTTGTATAATTTGTTACATCAAAATCTTCTACATCATATTTAAATACCACTACATAATTTCCATCTGGTATCTCGCTAAATACATATTCACCTTTATTATTTGTAATTTCTTTAGCAATTTCTTGCGATGTTGTTGTGTCTACTAAAACGGCTTCAATACCTGTTAGCAATGTTTCATCCATATCTTTTTGTCCATTTTCATTTTCATCTATCCATGCTATACCTGTAATTGTATTTAAAGTCTTTTCAACATTTGTAATATCATTTTCGCTTGAAATTTCCTCTTTCTTTTCTCCTTGAATATTAGTAACTATTTTATTTGTGGTAGTCTCATTTATATTGTCCCCAATAATATTTGCATAAATAATTTCTGTTGTATCATTCTCAAGTGTTTTTGCTATTGCTCCAGCATATATTTCAACTTTTTCACCAGATTTTATGGCTATGTTTTGTATTATACCCTTTAAGTCTCCGCTACTTATCTTTTTTGTTTCTCCTGTTGCTGTATTTATACTCTCCATAGTTTGAATGCTTATTTTGTCAAATTCTGGCATAGCTACATCAACATTTGAATCTGCTTCTCCTCTATTTACTAATGTTATTTTATAAGTAACTATTTCATTTGAGCTTACCGGTTGATTTCCCTTGTCTGATGTTATTGTTGCTTCTACCTTTGTTTGTGGTTTTTCAATAATTTTTACTCTATCAAAAATATTTTCTTTCTTATTATTATAACTTATATCTGCCCCTAATTTTTGATTTGCCTCTTTTACTCCATTAGCGTTTATTGTTAGATTAATCTCAACTGTTGTGTTAGCATCAATATTTAAGCTTTTTATATTAAGTACATTTTTTTCTGCCTTAACAAGGGATTTTACATTTGTACCATTAGCTTCTATTGTTGTATTTTTTCTTTCAAGATTTTCTGGTAAATCAATGTTTATTTCCATTCCTGATATTATTTCATTTGTTTTATTCTCAATTCTAATTGTTCCATCAAAATTTTCTCCAACAATTATATCTTTGTTTTCTATATCTATTTGTGCTTTAATTTGTTCGTCTTCATATATATTAAACTTTCTTGCTTCTTGTAATATTTTTTTATTTGAAACATTTAAAACTTTATTGTTGTTATCATAAACTTCAAAAGCTCCTTCAAGTTCAATATCTTCTTCTGCATTTTGTGGTAAGTACATATAATATCCAAAATTCACAATCTCAGATTGCTTAAATTCATCTAAGACTATTAAGAACTTTTTGGCATTTGTTGTAAATTCTTTGCTCCATTTGTTATTTGAATTTTCTAGGTTAACATCAGCATTTGGATTTTCTGTATAATAAACTGTCTCTACACCAGAAATTGCTCCCATATTAGTTACTGTACCTAAAATTTTTGCATTTTGTATGTCTTCTCCAACGTTGTTTATTACTGTTCCAATTATTGTAACATTTGCATAGCTATTTGGTTCCATAATAATAGTATCCTGATTTTCTCTTGAGCTAATTGATTCTTCCCCAAAAACCACTTTACTTTCTACCATAACTTCTTTGTTTGAAGCTAATTCTATTTGTGTAGTTTGATTGCCATTTTCTTGTTTTTCAATTCCATCATATGTTGTCACGTTTTCATTTTGATAATACAAATTAACCTGTTCCAATGTTGTTGGCATGAATTCTTCAGTTTTAATTCTTGCATTAACTACAATTTGCATATTTTCTTGTTCGGAATTTGTATATTCTGTTTGTTCTCCTTCAAGTTTTATAACAATCATTTTTTTATCAGTTTCATTATTTACAATATCAATTGAAGCTCCCTCAAAACAAGCATTGTTTAAAGCAACAGCTTCATCTATACTAATACTTTTTACTTCTTTTGGTAATTCAATAGCAAAATATGGATTTTTATATAGATCATATATTACTCTATCTGTATGTAATGTGATTGTAAAACTTATTTTATTCTCAACACCTGTAGTTATTTGAGTTTTATCTACTCCTAGTTCTGCTAAAGTTTTTGAATAATAAATATTTTTAGTTGTTGTCTCAGTATTTGATATTAATTCATTATTGTTTTCAAAATCAACTTGTTTTGTTGTTTTTATAATTTGAATCATATCTAAATCACTAACAATTTCTATAAACTTATTGTTCACAAGTTCAATTTTTTCTGTCTTTTCTATTTGTCCAATCAATTCAACCTTAACAGCAGTAGTATTATCAGGATATACTACTGTTATATATCCATTTTCATCTGTTTCAGTTTCCCTATCTATTGTTGTTTTTCCATCCCTTGCTACTATTGTTCCTGTTGGTATTTCGACTTTTTGATTTTCTTCTCTGTTTTCACTTGATTTCTCAACGTTTTCTGTTTCATCACTAATATTTTCTGTTTCTAGTATTTCATAGTAAAGATTCAATTTTCCATCTATTCCCATTGCATCTAGAAGTTGCAACTTGTCTATTTTTGTTGCTCTATAAAAAGTGTTTATACTATTTACATTTTCTTCTTCATTATCTATAATTTCTTTTCCAATAAAAGTTTCAATATCAGATATTGTGACTTTCTCAAAAGATTTTTCTTTGTTTGGTGTTAAAGTAATTTTCTCTTGATATTCTGTCTCCTTCTCAGACATTTCATTTTTTGTAAAGTCAGAGATTTCAACCTGAAAAGTTTTGTTTTCTTCTTCTCCTTTTGATTCTGTTACCTTAGTGTCTTCTTGAGCATAAGAAATCACACCCAATATTGTTGTGCTTAAGTTTGCATATATTAGGCTTATAATTAAAAATACAATTACAAATTTTTTCACATTTTTTCCTGTAAACATAAACTCCTCCTATAACTAACTTCTTTAATATATATAAAATAAATATCTTATATTGTCAATATATAGTTTTTTTGATATTTTATAGTCTCTACTTACGGCTATTCGTAAGTCTCCTATTTTTTATCAAATTTTGACATTTTTGTGACATTTCTCTACACTTATAATTATACACGTTTATGTCAACTTTTTCAAGTGTTTGGAGGCATCTTCTATATTTTTTTGTTTGTTTTTTTTTACTTAATTTATCCGGCTTTATAGCATATAAAAAGACGTATAATTTCATACGTCTTTTTTATATGTTTATGTAGTTTTTTCTCTTGCTTTTACTATAACCCTATCGTCATTGCTTGCATTTGTACAAGTTATTAAGGTTATTTCCCTTCTACCTTCTGTTTGCTGAGATGTACATGATGTATCAGTATTTTTAACAATAAACTTATCATACACCTCATATTGTACAACTTCCCCAAAAGTATCTGTTATTTGTATTATATCTCCATTTTCAAGACGAGGAACTTTGCTAAAGAATTGTGAATTTCTGTAGTTATGCCCTACTATGCAAAAGTTTCCCACTTCATTTGGATTTGCTCCATGAAATTTTACTGGTGCAATTTTAAGTAATGTATCAAAATTTTCAGTATCACTAGCAAGGATTGGGTAATGGCAATCAATTGTAGGTATATCTATCTGTCCAATAGTATAATATTCTGTTCCGTCTCTTGCTGTTACTTTTTGTTCTTCAGGAATGGCTATTTCCCTTTCTACCATTACTTTTTCTATTTCAGTTGAATCCAACAATCTATTAGAATCACCTTCATGTCCATTTAAAACAAGTACAACTGCTTGTTCCTCAACAATTATTCTTTCTGGCTGAACTTGCATTGCCCCTAGTATTTCCCTAGAAACGGCTTCGCTTTTATTTCTGTCATAAGCAGAGCAAATTCCATATGTAGACAATCCAATAAGCGCAAAAACAGATAAAAAGAATTCTATTTTAAATAGTTTCTTTTTTTTCTTCATTCCGGGTGTTACATATAGTTTTTGAGATACTAATATTTGATTCATTTTTACCTGCCTTTCTTTTTTTTAATATTTTCCTTTTCTATTGTATCACATTTCTTTTATTTTTTCAACTACTTTGTCAATACTTTCTTTAGGAGTTGATGCTCCTGCCATAATTCCTATTCTTACGGAAGGTTCATTTTCACGGTTTTCTTTTTCTGCTACGATTTGTTTTTTGTTAAGTTCACTTGCTGTTTCTACAAATAATACATTATTACAATACTTCTTTGCAAGTTCATATAATTTGTTTGAATTTGAGCTATGCTTTCCTCCAACAATTATCATTATATCAACATCTTTAGCCATTTGTTCAGTTTCTTCTTGTCTCATTTTTGTTGCATTACAAATTGTGTTTATTATTTCAATGCTTGGAATTTCTTTTTGTAGTTTTTCTGCTATTTTTTCAAATTTTTCTAAGCTATATGTTGTTTGTGATATTAATAAAACATTGTTTAGTTTTGATTTTTTAAATTCATCTATTGCTTTTTCTATGTTTTCTTCATCTTCTAATATGTAATAGTGGTCTCCACAAAAACTTGCTGTTCCAAGCATTTCCGGGTGGTTTTCATCACCTGTTAAGATTATATAAAAACCTTTTTTAGCATATTCTTCCGCAATATTATGTATGTGTAAGACCTTTGGACATGTTAAATCTATTAAATCAATTTTTATATTTTCTGCTTGTTTATATGTTTTCTTTTCTACACCATGTGATCTTATAACTGTTTTTCCTTTAGCTTCTGTAATATTATCTATAAAATGCATTCCTTTTTGTGTAAGCCTTTCGGTAACTTGTTTGTTATGTACTAATTCTCCTAAGCAATATATTTCTTCATTTTGTTCTAATGCTTCTTCTGCCTTGGTTACAGCATTCTTTACACCAAAGCAAAATCCTGCAGTTTTACCAATTATAATTTCCATTTTTTACCTCTCTTAATTATAGTTTTAATATTTCTTCTTTTAGAACTTTAACAATTTCTTCTTGTTTTACTTTTCTTATAATCTCACCTTTTTTAAATAGAAGCCCTTCTTTTACTCCTCCTGCTATGCCTATATCTGCGTGTTTTGCTTCTTCTGGGCCATTTACTCCACAGCCCATTACTGCTACCGTAATATTTTTGTGTATAGTTTGCAAGAAATCCTCTATTTCATTTGCAATTGGAATTAAATCATATTGTATTCTTCCACATGTTGGGCAAGCAATTAGTGTTGGAGATTCATATAATTTGCAATCTTTTAATATTTCCTTTGCAACTTTTATTTCTTTTACTGGATCTGCAGATAGTGATACTCTCATTGTATCTCCTATGTCTTCTCTTAACAATGTTCCTAAGCCTATACTAGAACTTACTGTTCCACTAAATTCAGTTCCAGCATGTGTTACGCCTAAATGCAAAGGATATTTTATTGTATTTGCAGCTTCTTCGTAGCTTTCTATACATAAGTTTAAGTCTGATGCCTTTAAAGATAGTGCTATATCATAAAAATCCAAATCTTCTAAGATTCTTATATGTCTTAGCCCACTTTCTACCATTCCTTTTGCAGTAGGCTTTCCACCATTTTTTTGCAAGATATCTTTTGGCATTGAACCACTGTTCACACCAATTCTTATTGGAATTTTCCTTTCCTTACATGCATCTACAACTTGTTTTACTCTATCTATTGAGCCTATATTACCTGGGTTAATTCTTATTTTATCAACTCCAGCTTTTGCAGCTTCTAGGGCTATTCTATAATTAAAATGTATATCAGAAACTATTGGAATGTGTATTTGTTTTTTTATTTTCTTTATAGCCTTTGCATCTTCTTCATCCAAACATGCAACTCTAATAATTTCACAGCCAGCTTCTTCTAATTTTAAAATTTGCTCTACTGTTCTTTCCACGTCCTTTGTTTTTGTATTTGTCATAGATTGTATTACAACCTTGTTTTGTCCACCAATTTGAACTCCACCTACAAATATTTTTCTTGTTTCATTTCTCTTTAACATTTCATTCACCTTTTAAGTTTTTTCTTTTTATTATTCAGACTTTAATTAATAATTCTCAAGTAGCCAAACGCAGGAGTTTTGTATTTAGAGAAAATCGAAGACCCCCGAAAAGCTTCTTTAGGCGTCGCAAACGTGGGTTCGATTTTAAATAAATACCAAAAGCTCAAGGCGAGATTTGGCGAACTTTTAAATAAATTCCTGAATACTAACATTTTATCATTAAAATTTCGCAAAATCAATTGTTTACTGCAAAATAACGTGATATAATAGTACTAGTTGGAAATTTATGGAGGTAACTATGAGCGATAGTGTTGTTGAAATAGACAAACTAACAGATGAAGCAAAAAACAAACTAAGAGATTTTGATGAATTAGAAGCATACTTTTTACTTTGTGAAATATTTTCTAATGCTCAAACCACAAAAGATTATGCTAGGTTTCAATCAGACCTTGCTGAGTGGAAAAAGCGTTATCCTATAGATTTGTTTAGTGATGAATTAAAAAGAAAAATTAAATATATGCTTAGCAAAGAATTTATTGAAACTGTTTTAAAGGATTTTGCTGTGTTTGAGGCATTATCTAAAAAAGACCCTGCAAAAGGTTTAGAAAAGCTTCGTGATGTGCTAGACAAAGCTGAAAAACATAAAGACCCTAAACAGTTAGATAAAGACTTGGAAAATTTATATAAGGAATATCCATTAAATTTTCTAAAGGAAAAATACCCTCACGTAGTTGGGCAGTTGCTTAGTAAATCTAATAGAACTAGGATTTTAGAAAAGTTTGATTCTAGCCTTGCTTATAAGGAACTTTCTTCTATTGTTGAGCATCCTGAAAAGTTCAAAGATGAAGCTGAGTTCAAATCTACTATTGAAGAATGGCAAAAATTATACCCAACTCAAGATTTTAATGATGATTTTAAAGCAAACGTGGATAGTAAATTATCTAATGCGTTAGATGCTAAATTCCTAGCTGATAATTTTAGTAGTATTACAGAATTAGATTTAAATAATGGTCAAGTTATAACTATCGACCCTGTAAGTACTCCACTTATAGTACAAGATGCTTTACATGATTTCTTTAAAATTGCCGATAAAAATGCAGGAGACGTTAATGGTTTATTCAATTGGACTTGCAAATATAGTAAATACATTAACCTTTTAGATGATGACGCAAAATGTGCAATTGTAACAAGCCTTATGTCTAAGTTTGCTTATGATTTACCACCAGTTGGTACAAAATACAAAATGCCTAAAATGGATACCGATGCTAATGGATTATTATCTTTAAGCGAATATAATTCTATTGATGACACTAAAAAGGAAGTTGTTATTCAGCTTTTAGGTATGCTTTCAACAGAGCAAGAATTAACACCTGAAGATAGATATAGATTAAATATCATTAATGAAAATGTTACAAAAGCAAAGGCTATAAAACGAGCTAAAATTGAACCAAAACTTGAACTCTTTATGGAAAAATTTCCAGAAAGTAAATTAACAGCTTATGAGTTAATTCACTTAGAGCCTGAAAAAAATGGTGAAACAGAAGTAACAATTCATGTTGATGAAAACATAAACGATGTAGCTGAGTCTAAGGATGATGTTGAAACAGAAATCAAGCCTGACATTAAACCTGAGGAAGAAACTGAAACAGAAGTTGTTCCTGATGTTAAACCTGAGGAAGAAGCTGAAACTGAAGTTATACCTGATGTTAAGCCTGAACAAGAATTTAAAGCAGAAATTGAGCCTGACATTAAACCTGAAAAAGAAACTGAAACTGAAGTTGTTCCTGATGTTAAATCTGAGGAAAAAGCTGAAGTTACACCGGATGTTAATCCTGAAGAAGAAGTTGAAATTGAGGAAGTTCCTGTTTTAGAACCGGAAAAGAGCCATGAGATTGAAATAAATTCTGAGTCAGAGCAGGAAGAAGATTTTGATGAGCAAACTGCTCCTAATAATGAAACAGATTTAGAGCCAGATGTTGAACCTGAAGTAGCTCCAGAACTACATTCTAGAAACCACAAAAAGGGAAGCACTTCTTCAAAAACTGCTGTAGAAAAAGGTGCAAAGTTTTCACTTGAAAGAGATGAAATGATATAAAAAAACAAGCGAAATCGCTTGTTTTTTATTATACTTCTAATACTACATTTACGTCTTTTATTAATTCTGCATATTTTTTTAAAACAGGTTTTACTTCTGCTTCTAAAAAATCTGTTACTTGATTTTTTGCTCTTCCACACAAGTTCTCTGGATTTAATATCTTAATTATCTCGTCTTTACTTAGTCCAAAGCTTGGGTCTTCTGCAATTCTCTCAACTAAATCATTTGGTTTGCCAAACTCTTTTACTTGCTTTCCTGCTGCCATTGAGTGAACTCTTATTTTCTCATGTAATTCTTGTCTATCTCCACCTTTTAATACAGCATTCATAAGTATCTCCTCTGTTCCCATAAATGGAAGTTCTTCCATTATATTTGCTCTTATTCTATTTTCGTAAACAACTATTCCTTCTGTAATATTACCATATATTTTTAATATTCCATCAACCGCTAGGAAACTTTCTGGTACACATATTCTCTTATTTGCTGAATCATCTAGTGTTCTTTCTAGCCATTGTGTTGCTGTTGTTATTTTTGTATCATTGCTTAATGCTATAACATGTCTTGAAAGTGAATTAATTCTTTCACTCCTCATTGGGTTTCTTTTATATGCCATTGCTGATGAGCCTATTTGCTTGCTTTCAAATGGTTCTTCAAGTTCTTTTTCATGTTGCAAAAGTCTCATATCATTTGCAAATTTCGAACAGCTTTCTGCTATTCCTGCTAAGCAGTTTAATACTCTAGAATCTACCTTTCTTGTATATGTTTGTCCGTGATACTGTAAAAGTTTTTTCAAAGCCCATTTTTTCTGCAATTTTTCCATCTATTTGTTTTACTTTTTCTTCATCTTTAAATAGTTTCATAAAGCTCTCACTTGTTCCTGTTGTTCCTTTAGAACCAAGTAGTTTTAGGTTTTTCTCCACAAATTCTAGTTCTGTTAAATCTTCTAGTAAATCTTGTAACCAAAGTGTTGCTCTTTTTCCAACTGTTGTTAATTGCGCTGGTTGAAAATGTGTATAACCAAGGCATGGTACAGCTTTGTATTTATCTGCAAATTTTGCAAGGTTACTTATAACTTTTACAAGTTTTTGCTTTATTAGCTCTAAACCTTGTCTCATCATAATTATATCTGTGTTATCTGTAACATAGCAAGATGTTGCTCCTAAGTGAATTATTGGCTTTGCTTTTGGGCATTTTTCACCAAATTCATATATGTGTGCCATTACATCATGTCTACATTCTTTTTCTCTTTTAGCAACTACATCAAAATCTATGTTATTTACATTTGCTTTCATTTCATTTATTTGTTCATCTGTAATATCTAAACCAAGCTCTTTTTCTGTTTCTGCTAAGGCAACCCATAACTTTCTCCAAGTTGAATATTTTGTACTGTTTGACCAAAGACTGCTCATTTCTTTACTTGCATATCTACCACTAAGTGGCGTTACATAGATATCATTTTCCATTCTATCAAATCCTCTCATTTAATTATTACAAGCACTGTTTCTATTTTTGAAAAGTCTACTGCTGGCTTTATTATTGCATACTTTTCTGTTACATTTTCTGCTTCTACAATTTCTATTAATTTCCCAATTTTTAGTCCTTTTGGATATATTCCACCAATCCCAGATGTTTCAACATCATCATTTAATACTAAATCTGCATCTGCACTTATATATGTTGCTTTAAGTTCATTGCTTTTTCCTAGTTCCCCTTTTACTATTAAATTATCTCTTGATATACTCATTATTCCACTTATGCTACTTGATGGGTCTATTATTGGTTGCACCTTTGCTGTTGTTTCTGTGCTAGATATAACATAACCAACAACGCCATCTGCTGAAACTACTGGCATGTTTGATTCTACGCCTTCTCTTTTTCCTACATTTATTATTATTGTGCTATTTAAATTTCCCCAATCTCTATCAATTATATACGCAGGCACAGTTGTGTATTTCGTATATTCATCTGATAAATTAGCATATTCCCTTAATGTCTTATTTTCTGCTTTTATTATTCCAAGCTCACTTAAGCTTTTATTTAATTCTTCATTTTGCTTTTTCAAGCTTTCGTTTTCAGTTTTTAAATTATTAATATCTTCAAAAAAAGTATTATTACCTGCAATTTTATTCTTTAGGTATGTTAAACCATTTTGAACTGGCATTACTAGCTTTTGTGCAATACCTTCAAGAAAAGAGAAATTTGAGGTATCAATATTTGTTATAATAACAAGAACCGTTAGAAGACCAATTGTTATTATAATTCCTATAGCTCCACTATGTTTTTTTTGCATATTATCCTCCCGAACATTTTTTAGGATTTTAAATTATCTTCTCTTTCTTGCGTTTATTAATACATCTCTTAGTTTTTCTAAGTCCGCTAATGTTTTTCCTGTTCCCTTTACTACACATTCTAAAGGGTCTTCTGCCACATAAACTGGCATTTCTATTTTTTGGCTTATTAATTTATCTAAGTTTCTAATTAAAGCTCCCCCGCCAGCTAATACAACACCTTTTTCAACGATATCTGCTGCAAGTTCTGGTGGTGTTTTTTCTAGTGTTATTTTTATTACATCTACAACTTCTGCAATTGAGTTTCTCATTGCTTCTTCTATTTGTGAAGATTTTACTATTGCTGTTCTTGGGTAACCTGTTTGTAAATCTCTTCCTTTAATTTCCATGCTAAGTTCTGTCATAAGTGGCAAAGCTGAACCAATTCCAATTTTTATTTCTTCAGCCGTTGTTTGACCTATTGCTAGTCCTAGTTCTTTTTTTATATAATTTATAATATCTTCATCTAGCTCATCTCCTGCTGTTCTTAGGGAATTGCTAACAACTATTCCTCCAAGTGAAATAACAGCAACCTCTGTTGTTCCACCACCAATATCTACAATTATATTACCTGTAGGTTCTGCTACATCAAGCCCTGCTCCAATTGCAGCAGCCATTGGTTCTTCAATTAAGAAAACTTCTTTTGCCCCTGCTCTTATAACAGATTCTTGAACCGCTCTTTCTTCAACTTCTGTAATACCTGAAGGTACACCTACAACAACTCTTGGTCTTCCTGCATTATATCTTTGGCAAACCTTTGCTACTAAATTTTTAAGCATTAATTGTGTTGCAGTAAAGTCTGCTATAACGCCATCTTTGAGTGGCCTTATTGCATCTATTTCAGATGGTGTTCTTCCAAGCATTTCCTTTGCCTCATAACCTGTTGCAATAATTTCTTCTGTTTTTTTATCAATTGCTACAACTGATGGCTCGTTTAAAACAATACCTTTTCCCTTTAAAATTACTAAAGTATTTGCTGTTCCTAGGTCAATTCCTATATCTTTTCCCTTAAGGCTAAACATTTTCATTTATATCCATTCCTTTCAAAAAACAAGAGATTATTTTCTTTCTAACAGTAAACTTTGATATAATCCATCTCCAATTATTATATGGTCTAAAAGTTGTATTCCCATTAATTGTGCCGCTTCATATATTCTATCTGTAACTTTATAATCTCCTTTGCTTGGCTTTGCATCTCCACTTGGATGATTATGTACTAAAATAATTTTTGGTGCTTGCATTTTTATCGCTTCAGCCAAAACATCTTTTGGCTCTATGTATGCAAAATTTGAACCTCCAAATGAAACATCATATGTTTTTAAAACTTTATTTTTGCTGTTTAGTATTAATACCTTAACCTTTTCTTGTTTTTCATATCTAAGCTCTGGTATTAGCATATCTGCAACGTCCTTTGGTGTTTTTATAATAGGTTTCTTTTGATTAATTGGTCTTGCAATTCTTTTTGTAAGCTCACAAATTGCTTTAAGCTGAATTGCTTTAACTTTACCAATTCCCTTAATTTTCATAAATTCTTCTAAAGCTATTTCCTGTAAAAATCTTAAGTTTTCTTGCTCTGCCTGTTCATTTAATTTTAAAATATTTTGAGCTATTGAAACAGCCGATTGTTCCTTTGTACCTGTCTTAATTATTATTGCCAATAATTCAGCATTTGATAAACTTTCCGCCCCATAAATTTCCAATTTTTCATAGGGTCTTTCTGTTAAGGGTAATTCTTTAATTTTCATATAAAAATCCTTCCTTACCCTTTATTTTTCATCTACACTTTTCTATAAACAAATATTGCTATCGCCATTCCTATAATACTTGCTACATTCATCTTAAACCATAGTCCAAATGTAATTGTCATTACATGCAAATCTAGTTCGATTGGTGTTGTAAGCCCAAAGCTTTCCCCATAAGAAAGCCACCATAAGAAATCTACCTTAGAAGCAAGTTCTCCAAGTAAACCTCCAATAACTAGCCCTGCTAATAAAAAGACTAATAGTATCCATATATTTTTTTCTCTTGTTGCCATAGTATTTCCTCCTTATGTTTGTTTTTACCTAAATATTATATATGCAAATGGCTTTTTTTTCAAGATGTATGCATAATTTTCAATAAAAAAAACAAATTGCAAATTTGACTTTGCAATTTGTTTTTTATTGTTTTCTATTCTGTTACTAGTTCATATAAACTCATATCTGGTTCTGTAAATATTTCATCTGTTACATTATCAAATTCATATTCTATTACTGATGTTTGGTTCATAATGGTTGATTTTAAACATAGACCTGTTTCTTTTTCTATGTAAAGTTCGGTTTCTTCATTCATGTTAGGTTCTTCAAAGTTTTTTATTATATAGCATTCTTTACCATCATATGTTGTTGTTGAAATTTCAGCTTTTATACAGTTTATAAAGGTCTGCCAATCGTTAAATGTTTCTAACCTATTAGCTAAATCAAATATTAATTCACTACTTCCGTTTGGTTTAACTGTTTTTTTACCTGATGTTTCAGTATATACATTTATTGTTGTTCCATTATCATATAATGAAACTTTGAGCTCTTCCCCATTCATAGTTCTTTTTATAGTTACGAATTTTTTATCTCCTTTTCTATAACCTTCTGTTACAACTTCACTGTTTTCCCCTGTTGTAACAGCTTTTCTGTAAAAGTTTGGGTCTTGAGCTTTCATTGCAATCTTATTTTGCAAATCTTTAACTATCATAAATTTTCTAAAAGTGTTTGCCATAAATAGCAAAACCATTGCCAATAATAATATAACTATTAATAAAACAATTTTCTTTTTACTCATAAGTACTCCCCCTTTATTTATAAAATCTTCAAAGTTTTTAAATCAGTAGAGTTTTCTTTATGTATAGTTATATTATACCATACATCTTACATATATAGTAAATTTTAGGCTTTTCATATTTATTTTTCACAAAAACTGTGATATAATCTAAAAATCACATTTCTATTATTTTTTAATACAATATATAATGTAATTATTTATAGTTTTTTTCCAGAAATTTATCATTTCTTTTTGTATTATATAGTGATATAATTATATTATCAAAACAGTTGGAGGTATTTTTAATGCGTATTGAAAAATTGAATGAGAACAAAATTAGAATTTTTTTAGGAATAGAAGATTTAAGAGAAAAGAATATAGATTTACATGATTTTATGTCTAATTCGTTAGAGTCTCAAGACTTGTTCTTAGATTTACTAACTAAGGCAGAAGCAGAAGTTGGTTTTAAAACACATAATTATAAATTATTAATAGAGGCTTTGGCATCATCTGATGGTAATTTTATATTTACTATAACTCGTACAAAACCTGAGGGTTCACAAAAGCTAAAAGAAAACAAGCCTAAAGTTAAAAGATATACAACTACTCCAAACAAAACATTATCAATTTATTCTTTTAATACTTTTGATGAATTCTGCGAATTTTGCAATTACATACAAACAAGCAATTTAAATAAATTCATTAATAAACTTAAGAATTCTTCTCTTGTTTTATACAAGGGCACTTACTATTTAATTTTAAGTAATTTACGATTAAGTGTAACAGATTTAAAAAGCTTTTCATATACAATTTCTGAGTTTAGTTCTAGAGTTAAAAATGAGGAATTACTTGAAAGAAAACTAAAAGAATATGGTAAAGTAATCATTTCTAAAAATGCTATTGCCACTTGTTTGAAATATTTTAAATAAACTAAAAAGGGTAATTTTGAAAATTACCCTTTTTTTTAATATAAATAATATTGTGGATTTAATTTTTGTCCGTTTACTCTTATTTCTAAGTGTAAGTGTGGTCCTGTTGAGTTACCTGTTGAACCGACTGCTGCAATTGTATCACCTTGGTTTACTACATCTCCTACATTTGCATATAGTCGACTGCAGTGTCCGTATAATGTATATACTCCATTTCCGTGTGATATAACTACGTGGTATCCATAACCATAATCTGACCAACCAGATGTTACGACTGTACCAGATGCTGCTGCATGGATATTTGTTCCCATTGGTGCTGCAATATCAAGTCCTGTATGTGTTCCACTGCTTCTTTGACCAAATCTGGATGTAATTGTATATCCTGAAGATATTGGTTTTGATAATGTAATTCCTAAATCTACTTTTGCTGTTGTAATTGTTCCACTAAAGTATGGTGTTGTATTTACTATTCTCTTCTTATATAAACCTGCAACTATTGTTGCTTGGTCTGTATAGCTTTGTTCTTCTGTACCATATTTTTGTGTATAACCTATATCATTTATATTTGTACTATCTTTATCTTTTAATGTTTTTATAGCATCTTCTGCTTCAGTTTTTGTAGCAACATAGTATTTTTCTTCATCTTTTAATGTTATTGCATAATATTCATAATATGTTGTTCCTGAGCTTGCTATTTTATTAAATATTTCTTCACTATTGCTTATGTTATTTCTTTTAACAAAACATAATGAATATTCTGGTAATGTTTCAATATCTATAAAAGCTATGTTTTCTTCCTCTTTACCTTGCATATATTCATTTATTTTCTTTTGTAATCCATTTTTATCATCAGTATACCCTACTGCTTCTCCGTTTATTGTAACTGCATATGTAGGTTTATAAAAGATTGATATTATTCCTGTTATTAATATTCCTGATATTAGTACTATAAGTATTAGCTTTATTGAACTCCTTATATGTACGAATAGGTTTTTAATATTTTTTAAAATTTTGAACACCTCTTTTATTCATTCTCAATCTATTTTATTTTACCTGTTTTTACCTTACTTGGCAAATTTTATATACCTTCATATATCTATTTTATTTAGCGTATCTCGTCCATATTCTTACTTTTTCTTATTTTTTCTCGTTTTTGCTCTTGTTTCCTTAGTGGGCAAAAGCCCACTTTTTTTATTTGGAAACTTCGTTTTTTACTTTATCTACCTCTGTTTGAGGAGCTTGACCTGCTGGTGTATAGTATCCTTTAAGTTCTGCAACTTTGAATAATTCATATTGAAACGTTTCATCATTATTTCTTATTTGTTGTATTGTTTGTCTTAGTTGCATGTTTTCTGCTTCTGAAATTACACCTTGGTATGTTGTTAAACTTGCCTTTGTGCTTTCTAATATGTCGTTAACCATGTACTTTTCTTCCATAATAACCTCCTAATTTAAAAATGTTAATAATTTTTGTTTAGTATTTAAACTATCTTGTGCTGCTTTTGTAAACATTTGCTTAATTTGTGGGTCTACACATTGTGATGCATATGTGTTTAATTTTTGGTATGATGTGTCGTGTGCCCCAATTAAGTGACGTAAATTTTGTAATTCTACTTGACTTAAATTTGCCATTTTTCTCTTCCTTCCTTTTAAAATTTATATGTCTATTATTCTCAAAAAAAATTTTTTTATTCAAAAAACCTTAAAGCAGATTTGCTTTAAGGTTTTTGAATTTTAATTTCTAATTTCAAGTCCTGCATATTTTGCCATTAGTCTTTTATGTCCTACTTTTTCAAATGATATATCTAGTTTTAAGTCATCTCCTTCTGTTGCAATTTCTGTAATTATTCCTTCTCCAAATTTTTTGTGATATATTGTTTGTCCTGTTTTGTATTGTGATAAATCCACTCCTACTGGTTTTGCAGAGATATTATTTAGGAAGCTTTCTGCTGTTCTAAATGCAAAGTTTGTTTTTGGTTTGTTTAAGCTACTTCCTGTTATAACATAGTTTGTATCTTTGTTGTTTTTGTTTCCATATGTCCATTCTTGATCTTCTCTTACTGCTTTTGGTTTAGTTAATTCATCTGCTCCTTCTAGTAATTCTGTTGGTATCTCTTCTATAAATCTAGATATTTTATTACATGTTGTTGAACCAAATATTGTTCTTTGTTTTGCACATGTTAGGAATAAATATTCTTTTGCTCTTGTTATTCCTACATAACATAAACGTCTTTCTTCTTCAAGTTCTCTTTGTTCACCAATTGATCTATAGCTTGGGAATAAACCTTCTTCCATTCCAATTAGGAATACTACTGGAAATTCTAGTCCTTTAGCACTATGTAGTGTCATAAGTGTTACAGAGTCTTCTGCATCTTCCATTCCATCTATATCACTAGATAATGTGATGCTTTCTAGGAATTCTGCTAATGAATTTTCTGCGTTTTCTTCTTCGAATTCCATTGCAACTGTTAGGAATTCGTTTAAGTTTTCTATTCTACTTTCTGCTTGTGCTGTATTTTCTAGTTCTAGTGCTTTTGTATATCCTGTTTTGTTTAATACTTCTTTTAATAATTCTGATATTAGCGTTTCATCTTTTTTGCTTGATAATTCTTCTATTGTATTTATAAATTCTCTTGAATTTAAGTATACTTTATTTAGCCCATATTTTTCTGCATTTTTTATAACTGCATACATTGATATATTATTTGCTTCTGCAATGGCTTCTATTTTTTCCATGCTTGTTTGGCCTATCCCACGTTTTGGCTCGTTTATAACCCTTTGAAGGCTTAAATTATCTGCCTGGTTATGTATTAATCTTAAATATGCTATTGCATCTTTTATTTCTTTTCTTTCGTAGAATTTTAAACCACCTATCATTTTATATGGAATGTTTTCTCTTCTGAAAATATCTTCTATACTACGTGATTGTGCGTTCATTCTATACAAAACTGTAAAATCTGAATATTTATAATATTCTTCTCTTTTCAATCTGTTTATTTGTTCTACTATGAAGTTTGCTTCTTCATATTCATTATCTAGTCTTGCAACTGTTGGTAGCTTTCCACCTTCTTGCTCCGTCCATAAGTTCTTTTCATATTTCTTCTCGTTATGCTTTATTACTGCATTTGCTGCATCTAATATTGATTTTGTTGACCTATAATTTTGCTCTAACTTTATTATTTTTGTTCCTGGGAAGTCTTTTTCAAAGTTTAAGATATTTGTTATATCTGCCCCTCTAAATGAATATATTCCTTGGTCGTTATCTCCTACAACTGTAATGTTTCCATATCTTCCAGAAAGTAAAGTTACTAGTGTAAATTGTGCTTTATTTGTATCTTGGTACTCATCTACTAGAACATATTTAAATTTTTCTGAGTAATATTCTAGTACATCTGGGTTTTCTGTTAATATTTGAATAGTTAAGTTTATAATATCATCAAAGTCTAAAGCATTGTTTTCCTTTAATTTTCTTTGATAAAGTTCATATACTTTTGCTATTTTTTCTTTTCTTAGTTCACCATTTGTTCTTAATTCATATTGAACTGGTGTTAACATTTCGTTTTTGCTGTTGCTTATTTCTGATAATACGCTTCTATCTGTAAATATTTTATCATCTAAGTTTAATGCTTTTATACATTGCTTTACCAATGTTTTTTGGTCTGATGAGTCGAATATTACAAAGTCTGAATTGTAACCTATTCTATCTATATATCTTCTAAGAATTCTAACACATATTGAGTGGAATGTTCCCATCCACATATCGTTTGATGATTCTCCTATTAAGTTTGTTATTCTTTCCTTCATCTCGCTTGCTGCCTTATTTGTAAATGTTATTGCAAGTATGTTCCATGGTTTTATTCCTTTTTCTTCTATTAAATATGCAATTTTATGTGTTAATACTTTTGTTTTTCCACTTCCTGCTCCTGCTATTACTAAGCATGGTCCTTCGGTTTCTAATACCGCTTCTTTTTGTTTATTGTTTAGTCCTTCTATTAAGTTCATTTATATTATCCCTTCTTAAATTATATCTAATATGTAATTTTCCATTTTAATTGGTTCTGGTGTGATTTTATATGCCTGTTTTAATTCTTGAACAGCTTCATTTCCTTTTATTTCATCATTTGCATGAATATATGCTAAAACATCTCCTTTTGAAACTTTGTCTCCAATTTTCTTTTCTAACCAAATTCCAACTGCATGGTCTATATCATCTTCTTTTTTAACTCTTCCTGCTCCTAAATGTACTGATGTTACGCCAACTTCTTCTGCATTTAATTTATCTACAAAACCATCATTTTCTGCATATACTGGTATGATATATTTTGCTTTTTCAAATTTTTCTGTATTTTCTATGTAGCTTGTGTCTCCACCTTGAATTCTTATTAAATCTAAGAACTTGTTATATGCCTTTCCATTGTTTATGTTTTCTAGGATTTTTTGTTTATTTTCTTCTAGGTTATCTCCTTCTCCTGCAAGCTTAATTATTTGTGCACCAATTCCTAGTATTATTTCTTTTATATCCTCTGGCATTTCACCTTTTAAGCATTTTATTGTTTCTAATATTTCCAATGTATTTCCAACTGCATGGCCAACTGGTTCGTCCATGTTTGTAAGAACACATATTGTTTCTCTGTTTGCTAGTGTTCCTATGTCTTTCATTATTCTTGAAATTTTTATAGCATCTTCTTTTGTTTTCATAAATGCTCCGCTTCCAACTGTTACATCTAAAACTATTTTTTGTGCACCTGCTGCTATTTTTTTGCTCATAATACTTGATGCAATAAGTGGCATGCTTCCAACACAAGCAATAGCATCTCTTAAGGCATATAGCTTTTTATCAGCTGGTGCTAGGTTTGCTGTTTGCCCGATTACGCTTATTCCTGTTTCTTTAACATTTTCTATAAATTTATCAATTTCTACTGATGTATTATAACCTGGAATTGATTCTAGTTTATCTATTGTTCCACCTGTAAAGCCTAGTCCTCTACCAGACATTTTTGCAACTGGAATTCCAAGTGATGCTATAATTGGCATTAATACTATTGTAATTTTATCTCCTACACCACCTGTTGAATGCTTATCTACAACTGTTTTTCCAAAAACAGATAAATCTAATATCTCTCCTGAATGTGCCATTTCTATTGTTAAATTTGTTGTTTCTTCTTTTGTCATACCATTTATGTATATTGCCATAACAAGTGCTGCTGCTTGGTAATCTGTAACATTTCCTGCTACATATTCTGTTATGAAGTAATGTATTTCCTCCTTTGTTAATACTTCGTTATCTCTTTTTTTTGCAATTATTTCTTGAATATTCATAAATTTTCCCTCCATTATATAAAATTTTTAATAAATGTTTTTCTATGTAATGGACATGGACCATATGCTTTAATTGCTTGTATATGTTTGGCTGTGCCATATCCTTTGTGCCCTGCAAAGCCGTATTCTGGATAGATTTCATCATATTCTTTCATCATTCTATCCCTTGTAACTTTTGCAATTATTGATGCTGCAGATATGCTATATACTTTAGCATCTCCTTTTATTATTGATGTATAAGGAATTCCACATGTATCTATGTGTTCTAATGCATCAACTAAAATTCTATCTGGCTTAATTTTTAAGTTTGTTATTGCCATATGAAGCGCCTTTTTTGTTGCATTT
The DNA here is from genome assembly GCA_900553695.1 of uncultured Clostridium sp. GTDB lineage: Bacteria > Bacillota > Clostridia > TANB77 > CAG-508 > UMGS1781. The sequence continues at coordinate 70,629 of USEM01000001.1, forward strand.
AATATGTTTATTTCATCAATTTCATTTTGGTCCACTATACCAACAGACCAGTCAATAGCTTCATTTGTTATTTGTTTATATAGTAATTCTCTTTTCTTTTCTGAAATCTTTTTAGAATCATTAACTCCTTCAATAAAAGAATCGGGCTTCATTATGGCAATTCCTACAACAACAGGACCTGCAAGAGGTCCACGCCCTGCTTCATCAATTCCGGCTATATATTTTAAGCCTTCACTATATAACTTATTTTCAAATTCTTTTAATACATTTAATCTTTCGATTTCTTTTTCTTTCATTTCTTCTCCTACATTTCAGATAGTTTATATACTCCATTTACTCCTAGTGAATATAAAATTTCTTCTGAATTATAATCCACCACATAAAAAGCAGTATTATTAATTTCTATATTTTTAACTCCAAGATTGTTTAATTCTTCTGTGTTTAATATGTAAAGTTCAGCATTTTCAAGGCTTAGTAATACATTTTTAAATTCGTCTGAAATAGTGTATTCTGTTTCATTATTTTCTAAATCTAGTTTAGTTCCTACTAAGATATTGTTTGTTTCGTCAACTGTATGTTTGTTTTTAACATTAGTAATAACAGTTTGTATAGCAAGCATATTTGCTTTAATATCTTCGTTTTTTTGATTACTTACATATTCTTTCAAATAATTTGTCCCTGCAAAAAGTGCAACTGCTGTTAACAAAACAACTATAACTAAGCCTATCAGGGCAATTCCTTTTTCATTTTTCATTTAATATTCAATCCTTTCAAAAATTAATCTTATTATATTATATATGTTAAAACAAAAATTTTCAAGACTGAAAGGGAATAAAATTTATAGATTTTCTATCGTTTTATATTTTTCTTAACGCCTCACAATTTACAATAAAAAATCTAGTGTGCATTGTATATACACACTAGATAATATGCTTTTTTATTTACATAATTTACTCGCTAACTGTATATCCGCTTGAACTATCATAAGACAATTGGATATCAGATTTTAGATAAACTACTGGACGAACACCGTAGTCGCTGGGGTAGTAATTGGTACCATCAGCGGCGTACAAATTGCCGCGTTTATCGTAGCCATCGGTATAAACAAGGCGCGCGTAATAGGTCACATTGCGATCGTCATAGCTAAGATAACGCGAAGCCAGCCAATAGTGCGTATCCGCCTTACTTACCTCTGTTGACAAAGTTCGACTTCCGCTATATGTATATTGGTACATTGTTACATATGAATTTGCAGTTGTTGATAATGATTTCCATGTATGGCTTGATGAAGTTTCATCTGTTGAATTACTTGCATCTAATGCCATATAATTAAAGGTGGTATATCTTCCTCCTGTTGTGCTTGTCCCATCTACCGTTGCATTTGCTGCATATCTATATACTTTTCCATCTGAATGTCTTGCATATTTATAACTTGCTGTTCTGGTTAATGCTCCATAACCTAAGTCTTCCATCTTAAAGCTTCTGCCTCCACTTGTGCTAAATTTTGTTGTATCTGCATACTTGCCTTTTCCATATACTGCACTTATTTTATTTAATTCATCTATAAAATTTGTATAGCCATTTTGACCTTGTATCATTAAATATTTAAAGTTCCCACTTGTATATCCCCCACTTGTTGGTTGTACTATGTTTTTTGTAGTTATTTTAATTTGCCCATTTTCTTCTCCTAACACTATCCATTGTATTCCACTATTATTTACTACCGAATATGTTGCATTTGAATCACTGCTATCTGTGCTTCCTCTCGTTGTTTTTGTTGATGTATAACTTGATGATACTGTTCCTCCACTTTCGCTTATGTATTCATGGTAATTTATATTTGCTCCTATAACTAGTTCTTGTTTTTCTCCACATCTCGTACATGTTCCATTTACATAGTTATGCCCTAATTTTGCAATTGATTGGCTTTGTGTTGCTCCACATCCTGTACAAGTTTTTGTTTTGATTCCATCTGCTGTACATGTTGCCTGTTTTGTTACTTGCCATTCTCCATATGTATGTACTCCTGTTGCTGGTATTGTTTCTACTTCTTCTACTCCACATACTGTACATGTTCTCTTTTTTGAGCCTTCTGCTACACATGTTGCATTTTTTGTTATTACCCAATCTCCAAATGTATGGTTTTCGCATCCTGGTTCTTTTTCTCCACATCTTGTGCATACTCTATTTTCATAGTTATGCCCTAATGCTGGTATTTCTACTTCTAATAGCTTTCCACAATTTTCACATACCTTTTGCTTTTTTCCTGCCTCTGTACATGTTGGCTCTAAAAGTGTTTCTCCATCTTTCCAATTGTGTGAACAATAATCTTTTTCTATTTCGTCCCATTCATTCATTAATTCATCCATTATAGTTTGCTGTTCATTTACTTTTGCATTTGTGCCATCTACTGCCTTTTGTGCATTACTAAACAAATTTCCCTTAATAATTACATTTACACTTACTCCAACAAGTATTAAAAGTAAAATTACTGTAATTATGAGTGCTATTAATGTTATACCTCTGTTTTTCTTCATTTAAAATTCAACTCCTTCTTTACATACGACAAAAAGAGACGGACTTATCCATCTCTTGCAAACAACTTTAATAAAGCATATGAAAATATGCTTGTTTTATTTTTTAGTAAACATACTGTGTGTGTGTGTGTGTGTGTGTACAGCCACAAGGCTTACAGCTTCTACCAAGTTCATGTTTTTCCTCCTTTGTTACATTTCTCTTACCCTTAAATTTATTTTATAACAAAAAAAAACAAATTGCAATATATTTTTGCAATTTGTAATATAAATGTTTTTACAATTTAGTGCAATTATAATATAGGCGATCCATCTTTTTGTATTTTTTATGTAAATGTGCTATAATATAGGTAGTATAGGGTTTTACCCTAAATTTATGGAGGTATAATTATGGACAACAATCGGCTTAATGTAATTGAACGGGGAAACGAGGTTTTCCTGTTCGATACGGAGACGGAAGACATTGCGAAGGCTACCATGTCGGTAGATGAGGGTTTTCTCTCTGATCCCGAGTTGGTGGAAATTCGCAAGCAGTACCATCTTCTCAGCGTGAAACACAACGGCAAAATCTACTTCTTTCAGGATTGGCCATGCTAATCCTCCACCGGATGTTAAACTTATTGTTTAACATCCTTTATTTTAATTTTTTTTTAATATTCAACTTGTATTATTTAAATTGTTTAGTATAATATATATGGAGGTAATTATTATGGGAGAAAATGATTTTGTTCAAAAATTTAATTATTCAAAAAATTCTAATAGAAAACAAATCGCAACTACTGTTGTAGCCTCTTTTGTTTCTGCCGTTGTGGGAGGTGCTTGTGCTCTTGGGGTTTATGTGGGGTTAAATAAAGAACCTGCGAAAGCTCTTGAAACTTCAAAGACTAACACTGGTAGTATTGTTGAAACAAGTAATCCAAACCTTTCTCAAGTTTCTTTAACAAATTATTCTGATACTGCAATTTATGCAGCTCAAAAAGCTTTACCTTCTATGGTTAGCATTTCTGTAGAATATGATGTTAATTATATGGGAATGAAAAAACCTGTTGCTGGTTCTGGTTCTGGTGTTATTCTTAGTGAAGATGGATATATTCTTACAAACAATCATGTTATAAGCTCTGCAGATTCTTCTTCATTTTATCAAGTTTCAGATGCAAAATCTATAAAAGTAAAAATATATGGAGACGATACTGAGTATAGTGCTGAAATTATTGGTACAGATAGCCAAACTGATTTAGCCGTTTTGAAAATTGATAAAACAGGACTTACTCCTGCAGAACTTGGAGATTCTTCTTCTGTTCAAATTGGAGAATTTGTTTTAGCAATTGGTAACCCTTACAATTTAGATTACTCTGTTACCGCAGGTATTATTAGTGCTTTAAATAGGGAGATGACAGTTGAAAATACAACCTATAATGTTATTCAAGCAGACTGTGCAATTAACTCTGGTAACAGTGGTGGTGCATTAGTAAATAGTAAAGGAGAGGTTATTGGTATTACTACATTAAAACTTGCTGGTGATGGTATTGAAGGTGTAAGCTTTGCAATTCCTGTAAATGAGACTGTGCCAATTTATAAAGAATTAATTGAAAAAGGTAAAATTTCAAGACCGTTTGTTGGTATTTCTGGAATTGATTTAGATGAAGCAACAGCAATTAGAAATGGCTTAACTAAAGGAATTTATGTAGATAGCGTGGTTTCCGGTAGTGGTGCTGAAGATGCTGGAATTATGGCTGGAGATGTTATAGTTTCTTTTGATGGCAAAGATGTTTCAACTATGGATGAATTAAATGCAATAAAAAATACTAAAAACATTGGAGATAAAATTGAAATTAAACTTTATAGAAAATCTGAGTTAAAAACTTTTACAATTACTTTAAAAGAAGCTGAATAATAATACCCTAAGTAGAGCTTAAACTCTACTTAGGGTTATTTTTTTATCTTTGTCCTTTATCATATGGAATTCCCTCTGCCTTTGGCGCAGCTGATTTCTTTGATGTTAATACAAGTACTATTAATGTTACTATATATGGTATCATTAAGTAAATGTAGTTTGCATCTTTTACATTTTCAAACTTTGGTAAGAATGCTAGGGAACTACTGTAGTTTCCTAAGATTTTGAAGAAAGCAAAGAACATTGATGCAAAGAATATGCTAAGTGGTTTCCAGTTACCAAATATCATAACTGCTAGTGCTAAGAAACCATATCCTGCAACTGCTGATTGGAACCCTGCTCCTGCAGCTATTGTATATGCTAAACCTCCAATTCCACCTAATATTCCTGATATTATAACTCCTGCATATCTCATTTTATATACATTAATTCCAACAGATGCTGCCGCTTGTGGGTGTTCACCACATGAGCGTAAACGTAAACCAAATTTTGTTTTATATAGTATTATAATTGATAGTATTAATAATATTATAGCAATTGGTGTTGTTAAATATAAACTTTTAAATATCACATTATGCCAAAAACCTGTGCCCTCGGCTAAGCCAAATGTTGATTCAGACATTCTTATCCATGTTGGAATATTTATTGTTGTGTTTCCTTGTCCTTGTATTGCCCAAGATAACACAACTGCAAATGCTGGTGCTAGCATATTTAATGCTGTTCCACCTATTGTTTGGTCTGCTTTTAAGTTAATTGCAGCAAAAGCAAGTAGTAATGAGAAAACTGCTCCTGCTAATGCTGATAGACCGATTGTTATAAACATGGCAAGTATTGGGTGTGCTGGTCCAAAGCCATTCATATTGAAAGTTCTAAGTAATAAGCATCCGAGCTAACGCTCCTATTATCATAATTCCTTCTAATGCTATGTTTATTACTCCACTTCTTTCTGAAAACATTCCTCCTAGTGCTACAAGCATTAAGGGAATTGCAAATATTATTGTTGAGCCTAATATATCTCCAAGCATTTCTATTGACATTAGCTTTGCACCTCCCCTTCATTTTTTTCTAAGATTTTTTCTTCTTCTCTTTTCTTTTTTGTGAATATTTTTTCTATAAATAACTTAATTAAGAATGCAAATGCACTTAAGTAAATTATTGCTGAGATTATTATGTTTATTATTTCACTACTAAATTGGTATCTTTGAAGAGCCTCTCCTCCAACTTGTATGTATGATATAAATAAACTACTAAATATTACTCCAATTGGGTTTGATGATGCAAGTAGTGCTACTGGTATTCCATTAAAGCCCATTGCTAATAGATTTTTTTCTATAACATATTCTGCTGTTCCACTTAAATAATAAATTCCACCAGCTAAACCTGATATTGCACCTGCAATAACCATTGAAAGTACTATGTTTCTTTTTGCATTTATTCCTGCATATGTACTTGCGTTTTTGTTAAATCCGCAAGCTTTTAATTCATAACCAAAAGTTGTTTTATTTAAAACTATATGTGCAATTATTGCAACTAATATTGCTAAAAATATGCTTATATTCATATATGAAGAACCACCAAATAGTACGTCTAGTCCAGCTTTTGGTATTGTTGTTTGAACTCCATAAGAACTACCAACTAAAGCAAGGTTTGCTGTTCTATTTGTTATTCCACCAGCCCAATAATTTTGAATCATTTGTGGGATATTTTTTATTAATAAATTTACTAAAAATAGTCCTGTCCAGTTAAGCATTATACATGTTATAACTTCATTTACATTAAAGTGTGCTTTGAAAAGTCCTGGTAAAACTCCCCATAAAGCTCCTCCTATCATTGCAAATAGTAGTGAAACATACCATGGTGTCCCAAGTACTATTGCTGCAAATAAGGCACAGAACATCCCTATTGTATATTGTCCTGGTGCACCTATATTAAATAGTCCTGTTTTAAATGCGAATGCTACTGAAAGACCTGTTAATATTAATGGTGCTGCTTGATATAGCACTTTTGCAAGTTTATCTGTTGTAGATATTCCTGTTGTAACAAGTGCTTCAAAACCTACTAATGCTCTTGAGCTATCAAAAACAAATAGTAATATAAGACCTAATAATAATCCTACTAGTATTGAAACAAGTGATGCCATTATTCCAAATAATGCTTTTTTATTTATTTTCATCTTTCTTAGCCCCCTTACCTTTGTTTTTATTTGCTCCTGCCATATATAGGCCAAGTTCACTAAGTGTAGTTGTTTTTGGGTTTAGTTCTCCAACTATTTCGCCCTCGTATATTACAAGTATTCTATCTGCTAAGTTCATTACTTCATCAAGTTCTAGTGATACTAAAAGCACAGCTTTTCCTTTATCTCTTTGCTCAACTAATTGTTCATGAATGTATTCGATTGCTCCAACATCTAGCCCTCTTGTTGGTTGTACAGCAACTAGCAGTTCTGGGTCTTTATCTATTTCCCTTGCGACTATTGCTTTTTGTTGGTTACCTCCAGACATTCCTCTAACTATTGAAACTGGTCCTTCTCCTGAACGAATATCATATTTTTTTATTAGTTTTTCAGCATATCCTCTTACTGCTTTTTTCTTTATGAACCCTGCTTTTTGGAACTCTGGTTCCCAGTACTTTTGAAGAATTAAGTTTTCTTCTAATGTATAATCTAGAATTAAACCATGTTTGTGTCTATCTTCTGGAATATGGCTCATTCCAAATTTTGACCTTGTTCTTATTTTGGATTTTGTTATATCATGCCCTAAGAATTCTACTTTTCCTAATGTTGGTTTTTGAAGTCCTGTAATTGCAGATACTAGTTCCGTTTGACCATTTCCATCAATTCCCGCAATACATACTATTTCACCTTTTTTTACTTTGAATGATACATTTTTTACTGCATTATTTTTATGTACTTTTGATGGTACAGTAAGATGTTCAACATTTAAAATTACTTTTCCTGGAATTCTATCTTCTTTATCTACAGTAAATTTTACATCCCTTCCAACCATCATTTTTGATAGTTCTTCTTTGGTTGTATTTTTAATTTCTACTGTTCCTATTCCTTTACCTTTTCTTAAAACTGTACATCTATCTGCAACTGCCATTATTTCGTTTAGCTTGTGTGTTATGAATATTATAGATTTTCCTTCTTTTGTAAAATCTCTCATAATATTCATTAATTCGTCTATTTCTTGTGGTGTTAAAACTGCAGTTGGCTCATCAAATATTAGGATTTCATTATCTCTATATAGCATTTTTAGAATTTCAACTCTTTGTTGCATTCCTACGCTTATATCTGATATTAAAGCATCTGGGTCAACTTTTAATTTATATTTTTCACTTAACTCCATTACTTTTTTTCTTGCTTCGTCTTTTTTTAGGAAGCCAAATTTATTTGGTTCAACCCCAAGAATAATGTTGTCTAGAACAGTGAAGCATTCTACAAGTTTAAAGTGTTGGTGTACCATTCCTATATTTAATGCATTTGCATCATTGGGAGAATTTATTTTTATTTCTTTTCCATCTTTTTTTATAATTCCCTCCTCTGGTTGGTATAAGCCAAACAGAACACTCATTAATGTAGATTTTCCTGCTCCATTTTCTCCTAGCAAAGCATGTATTTCTCCTTTTTTCACTTGAAGTGTTACATTGTCATTTGCTTTTATACCTGGGAATTCCTTTGTTATATTTAACATTTCAATTACATATTTTTCTTTGCTTTCCATTTTTCCCTCTCTTATGTTAAGAGACCAGGCATATATTCTGCCCAGCCTCTAGCCGTTTTTATTAAAATTAGTTTTGATAATCAACTTTGATAGATGTTTTTGGTGCTGTTTTTGTATCTTTGCTTATTGATACTGTTCCAGCTTTAACATCGTCAAATAGTTTTTTGTAATCTTCTACTGTAAATTTTGTTAATCTCCAAGATTCTGTTGCTGTTGGTAATCCAACACAATTATCTTTTGCACCTAATGTAGATGTCTTTCCAGCTAGGTTGTCTGTCCATTTTTTATTAGATGAACTGTAAAGCTCTCCTAAAGCTAATATAACAGAATTTTTAAGTTCTTTCATTGCAGATGTTATTATTACTTTAGATTCAGCTGATTGGTCAACGTCAACACCAATAACTTTTCCGTTTGCTGCTTCTGCTGCACTAACTGCTGATAAGTAAATTCCTCCACCACAAGAGAATACTACTTCTGTTCCTTCGCTATACCAAGCTTCCATTTTTGTTTTAATTTCGTCATTTGCAGAGAATGATCCTGAGTACCAATATTTAATTGTTACATCATCTTCAACACCTAATTTCTTAGCTGCATCATTTGCACCTTGAACGAAACCATATCCATAACGGATAACTGCATCAACATCCATACCACCTAGGAATCCTAGTTTTCTGTATCCATCCATAACTGCTGCATATCCTGCAAAGTATCCTGATTGTTCTTCTTGGAATAATATACAGTGAACGTTTTTCTCTGTTTTGTATGTATAGTTTGCATCATGTGGTTCACCATCAATTAATAAGAATTGAACTTCTGGATATTGTGTTTGCATTTGATATACTGCTTCTTCAAACAAGTATCCTGGGCAAACAACAACTTTTGCTCCTGTTTCAATAGCTGTTTTCATTGTTTCAACACGAGCTGCTGTTGAATCTTCAGATGGTTTGTAGTAGTTATAAGAGATATTATGCTCTTTTGCATAAGCTTCTACACCCTCCCAAGTTCCTTGATTAAAAGATTTGTCATCGATATTTCCTACGTCAGTTACAAGTGCGATTTCATATTGATTATTTTTCTTATCTTCTTTTTTACCACATCCTGTAAAAACTAGGCATGACACTACAAGTACGACTACTAATGCTACAATAGTAAGTTTTTTCATATCAAAAACTCCTTTCAAAATAAAATTCGTCTTTTTTAGACTGACTAGATTATATCAGTACATTCTAATAAAAACAACCCTTTTTATTAAAATTTTTAAGATTTTTTTAAGAAATTTGAAACCTTTACCTATTACAACATTTTCTTTATCATTTTCAAATCTTGCCAAAAATTTATTTTTTTGGTTTCATCTCTTAATAATGCTGCTGGGTGAAATGTTGGGAGAAGTTTTATTCCATCTTTTTCAAACCATTTTCCTCTACTTGTTGTTATGCCATAATTTTCCCCAAGAATATTTTTCAATGCCACGTTTCCGTAATAGGACTATTACTTCTGGGCTTACAAGTTTTATTTGCGAATCTATATATTCCTTGCATGCATCTGCCTCGTCCTTTTCAGGGTTTCTATTTTGTGGTGGTCTGCATTTTACAATATTGGCAATATATACATCATCTCTATTTATGCCAATACCAGCAAAAGCTTTGTTCATAAGTTGTCCGTGCTTTTCCAACAAAAGGAATGCCTTGCTCATCTTCATCTGCACCTGGGCCTTCTCCTATGAACATTATTTTTGCATTTTTGCTTCCTACTCCTATTACAACATTTTTTCTATTTGTACACAACTTGCACTTATTACAATTTTTACATGCTTCTTCTAATTCTTCCCAATTTTCGTACATATTTCCTCCAAATTTATTTCATTTAAATTTCCATTATTTCCCATTAAATAATCTGCATGATTTCTATAATATTCAATTTCAGGCTGAATTGCAAGTCTTTCTTTTGCAACACTTTCGTCTATTTCATCTCTTTTGCAAATTCTTTCTACTTTTGTTTTTTCATCTGCCAAAACAGCAATTGTAAAGTCACAAATTTTATCTAGTCCACTTTCGAAAAGAAGTGGTACATCTATTATTACATTTTGTTTTTTGGTTAATTTTACCATATGCTTTATTTCATTTCCTACATATATATATGTAAGATTATTTAATAGTTCTCTTTTTTGAGAATTATTATAAACTATTTCTGCTAATTTTTTTCTATTTATTTTTTTATTCTCTAATATTTCTTCGCCAAATAATTCAATAATTTTTTCATTATAAATATTCCCAGGTTCAGAAAATTTTTTTGCAACTAAATCGGCATTTATAATTTCGGCGTTAATTTTTTTTGCTAATAATTTTGCAATTTCACTTTTTCCTGTTCCTGAATTTCCTGTAATTCCTATTACCATTTTTACTCCTTATTTTTTAGAATTTCATATACAGCTTTTGGCACAAAGCGTGAAACATCTACTCCATTTTCATAAAGTTCCATAACCATGCTTGAAGAAAGGTATCCGTAACTCGCCTGCTCTAAAGTAGCATGTATCTAGCCCTGAAAGTTTTGTATTTACTTCAGCAATTGTTTCTTCATATTGATAATCTGTTCCATTTCTTAAGCCTCTAATTAAAATTGTTGCTCCTTGTTTTTGCGCCTCTGCAACAGTTAATCCATCATAAAGCACAACATAAACATTTTCTAAGTTTTGCTCTCTAATTGTTTTTTCTATTGCTTCCTTCATTTTTTCCTTATCAATTCTAATTACCTTTTCACTATTTTTGGCTATTCCAATAATTATTTTGCTAAAACACTTTGAAGCTTTTTTTACAATTTGCATGTGACCATTTGTAAATGGGTCAAATGAGCCTGCATAAAAACCTATTGTTTCCATATTAATTCTCTCCTTTTATTTCTTCTAATATTAATTCTTTTGATTTTTTCTGCAAATATTCATAACTATTTATTTTTGAATTAAATGCACAAATTGATTTATATGCACAATATTCACAGCTTGATTTTTTTTCTGATTTATTATACATTGGTTTTATATCAATTTTTCCTGATAATATTTCATTGGCTATTTTCTTTATGATTTTTCTTATTGTTTTTTGTAAATTGCTAAATTCTTCTTTTGTAACAGCACTTGAATTGCCCTTGCTTACTTCTCCGTTTTTATCTATATAAACTGGTACTATGTCTGAATAGCCACTTTCTAGGCTTTTGTCCATCATTTTTACAACTTTAACATCTGCTAGAATTATTCCATTCATTTTAAATTGTTTTTTTATTTGTTTTTCAATTTCTTCATCACTTAAATTTTGACTTTGATTTACTATTTGTTCAACAAGTCCAAAATAGAAAATTCCTGCTGGTTGTTTATTTTGTTCTTCTGCAATTGCATCAATATATGTCATAAGCTGTATTTGCGTTCCTGCCATCATTTCATTTAAGTCCACTTTTTTTCCTGATGATTTATAATCTATTATTCTTATGTATTCTCCATCTTCATTTTTCCCAATATCTAGCCTGTCTATTTTTCCGTATATTTCTATATTGCCATCTTTTTTGTTAAATTCTAATTCATGTCCTGCAAGTGTAAAATCACTATTTTTCATTTGATATACAATATATTTTATAGATTCTTTAATTGCCTTTTTTAGTTTATTTGTTAATATTATAAATTTTGCTGTATTTGTGAATTTATAATTTTTTTCTAATTTTAATTTTTCATTAATTATTTCTTCAACTATTTTTTCTAATTCTTCCTCTGAAATTTCTAAACTATCTATTTCTTGAAAAAATGTATCTATTACATCATGCATAAACGAACCAGTATCTAGTGGACTTATTTCATATGTTTCTTCTTCATTAATTTTCAACCCATATTTTAAATGGAATGAAAATGGACATTTTCTATATTGCTCTAGCCTTGATATGCTTGTTTTTAGGGTGTCTCCATATAATTTTTCTATATTTTCTTTTGTTATTGTTTCTGGAACATTTGTATAATTTAGCCCTTCTTTACTATATTCTAATTTTGTTTTCCAAAATTCGTTTTTATTGTACCAGTTATAAACATCTATCCAAATATCTTCTATTTTCTCTCCATTTTTTAATTTTCTTATATTTTTTAATAATTCTTCAAATGTTGCACTTTGATTGGTAATTATAGATTGTTTATTTATTATATCGCTTTCTTCTTTGATTTCTGGAAATATTTTTTTTATTTTTGTAATTATTATTGAAGGCCTTAATGTACTTCCATCTTTACCCGTTGATGTATATGATAAATATAATTTTTCTTCTGCTGTTGTTAATGCTTTGTAAATATTAAATTGATCTTCATATAAATTATCTATTGTTCCTTTTGCAATTTCTAGGTTATTTTCTTTTAATATTTCTCTATCTTTATCATTAAAAAAACCTTCATTTTTATTTATACTTGGGAACACTCCATCATTCATTCCGCAATATAAATACTGCCTTTACCTTATGGCTTCTAGTTCTATCTATATCGCCTAAAATTATTTGGTCTATATTTTGTGGAATTTTTCCAAACTCTTTATTTTTTAATCCTATTTTTAATATTTCTTTATATTTTTGTATTGTGATTTTTTCATCTTTAAAAAATGTTACTATCTCATCTAGAACATCTGTTAAAATATTTAAACTTGCTTTATATTCTTTTTTTATTTCTTCATTTTTTATTTTATTTATTTTTTTATTTATTTTTTCTTCAATATTATTTTTTATTAAATATTTATAAATATTTTCTGAAATATTTTTTGCTGATTTTTCTTTGTCTATTTCTTGTTTTAATTTTAATAATGGCTCTACAATTATTTTTCTTAAATTCTCATTTTCCTTCCAATTATTTTTATACCATTTATTTCTATTTATTCCCATTTTTTGGCAATACTTTTCTAATTTATAAATATCATTTTTATTAATTTCTAAAAAATCAGATTTAATATAATTAAATACTGCTTCTGTACTCCAGTTAGTTGTATATATTTCTAATATTGAAAGAATATATTTAATTAATATATTTTCTGTTATTTCTGATTTCTCATCAATAAATATTGGAATATTATATTTCGAAAAAATTGCCTTTGCTATATTATTTATATTTTCTATATTTTTTGTAATTATTGCTATTTCATTATATTTGTATTTTTCTTCTCTTACTAGCTTGTTTATTTCTTGTGCAATTTTTTCTATTTCTGTGTATGGTGAACTAGCTAAAAATAGTTTTATATTTTTAGGCTCATTTTTAAAAATATTATATGAATTATTATATATATTTTCTTCTAAATGTTTTAATTCAATATTTTTAAATCTATATTTATTTTTTAATAAAATTGATTCTTCCTGTTTTTTGTCCACATTTTGTCCACAATCTGTTAATAACTTTGCAAATTGCTTGTTAAAATAGAAAATATCACTTTCTTTATTTGTGTTTTCTTCTAAATTATCTGCACAGATTGTTATATTTACCTGTTTTGTTTTTTCTAGTATTTTTTCTACTATATTATATTCTTGTTTTGTAAAGCCTGCAAATTCGTCTATATATACTATTGAATTATCAAACATTTTACTTTCTGGAATTTTTTCGGCTAATTTTGTTAATATATCTTCTTCATCTATGAATTTATTTTTAATATTTTCTTCATATGTTTTATATATTAAATTTATTTCATTTAATTTTTGATTTAATTCTAAATTTTCTATTTTTTTATTTTCTTCTTCTATATTTAATGTTGTTATATTATGCTTTTTAAATTCTGTTATTTCTTTTAAAATAATATCAATATTATCATCTGATGAATTTAAGAATTTTAAATTCTTTTTTTCTTTTTCTAGAATTGAGTATATAAGCATTGCTTTACTTGATTTTGATATTAGAACTTCGTTTGCTCCGCCAACTTCTGTAAATACTCTGTTTGCAATTCTATTAAAACTTATTACTTCAGCATTTACAGATGCATTTGTATTTATTTCTTCTAATAGTTTTTTTTCTGCAGAATATGAAAATTGCTCTGGTGTTATTATGTATATTTTTTCTTTATTTTTTATATTATTTTTTATTTCATTAAAACAGAATTCACTTTTTCCTGTTCCTGCTGTTCCATAAATAAATCTTAATCCCATTGCTTTGTCTCCTTTTTCCATTCTATTTTAACAAAAAAACATGGAATATTCAATAAAAAAAAGATAATCTTGCAATTATCTTTTTTTCATATTATTTTATTCGTCTTTTTCTGGAACTATTTTTTCAATACTTACAACTTTTCCTTCGTTTGTTCTCATTAATGTTACACCTTGAGTTGAACGTCCTAGAACACTTATATCTTTAACATTTATTCTAATTATTGTGCCTGTGTCTGTAATAAGCATTACATCGTCTTCTTCGTTTACGATTTTTATTCCAACAATAACTCCTGTTTTTGGTGTTATTTTATAAGTTATAACTCCTTTTCCACCTCTTGTTTGTACTCTGTATTCGTCAAGTTCTGTTCTTTTTCCAAAGCCATTTTCTGTTATTGCAAGTAATGTTGCGTTGCTTCCTTGAATTATAGATTCCATACCAATTACACTATCATCTTCATCTAGTCTTATTCCAATAACTCCTTGTGATACTCTACCTATTGGTCTTACATCTCTTTCACTAAAGGTAATACACATTCCTTGTTTTGTAACTAAAACAACATTATCCTCTCCATCTGTTAATCTAACATCTATTAACTCATCTTCATCTTTTAGTGTTATTGCAAGTAAACCTGTTTTCCTTGCTGAGTTATATTCTGTTAGTGCTGTCTTTTTAATTAAGCCATTTCTTGTTGCAAATAACAAGTATTTTCCTTCGGCAAAGTTTTGTATTGGTATTATTGTTGATATTTTTTCTCCAGCATCTAGACTTAGTAAGTTAACTATTGCTGTTCCCTTTGCTGTTCTTCCAGATTCTGGTATTTCATATCCCCTTAATCTATATAATTTTCCTTTATTGCTGAAGAATAATATTGTGTCGTGTGTTGATGCTGTGAATATTTGTTTTACAAAGTCATCTTCTTTTGTTGTCATTCCTGTTATGCCTTTTCCTCCACGTTTTTGACTCTTGTATGTATCAATTGGCATTCTCTTGATGTATCCAAAATGTGTTAATGCTATTACACTTTGTTCTTCTTTAATTAAGTCTTCTACATCAATTTCTCCTTCTGCTGCAACTATTTTTGTTTTTCTTTCATCTCCGAATTTTTCTTTAATTTCTATCATTTCTTCTTTTATGATTTGGTATACTAATGTTTCGCTAGCAAGAATTTCTTTTAAATGCGCAATTAATTTCATTAATTCATTATATTCTTCTTCTATTTTTTCTCTTTGTAAACCTGATAATGTTTTTAATCTCATATCAAGTATTGCTTGAGCTTGTATTTCTGAAAGACCAAATCTTTCCATTAATCTTTCTTTTGCATCATCATATGAAGAACGTATAATGTTAATTACTTCATCAATGTTATCTAAAGCAATTTTTAAACCTTCTAATATATGTGCTCTTGCTTCTGCTTTGTCTAAGTCGAACTTTGTTCTTCTTAATACTACTTTTCTTCTATGTTCTATGTAATGATCTAAGCATTCTCTTAGAGTTAATATTTTAGGTTCTCCATCTACTAATGCAAGCATTATTATTCCAAATGTATCTTGCATTTGAGTATATTTATATAGTAGATTTAATACAACTTGTGGGTTTGCATCTCTTTTAAGTTCTATAACTATTCTAACTTTTTCTTGTCTGTCAGATTCATCTCTTATTGCAGATATTCCTTCAATTCTTTTTTCTTTTACTAAATCTGCAATATATTCTATTAGTTTTGATTTATTAACTTGATATGGAAGTGATGAAACAATTATTCTTTGTTTTCCTCCAGACATTTCTTCAATTTCAGCTTCAGCTCTTAATATTATTTTTCCACGTCCTGTTGTATATGCTTGTTTAATTCCTTCTCTACCTAGTATTGTTGCTCCTGTAGGGAAATCCGGTCCTTTAATAACTGTCATTAATTCTTCGTCTGTAACATTGTCTTCATCTATTATTTTTATAATTCCATTTGCAAGTTCTGTTAGGTTATGTGGTGGTATATTTGTTGCCATACCTACTGCTATACCTGATGAACCATTTGCAAGTAATGCTGGAATTCTTGCAGGTAAAACTGTTGGCTCTTGTAATCTATCATCAAAGTTTGGCATAAAATCTACTGTGTTTTTATCAATATCTGATAACATATATTGTGCCATTTTAGACATTCTTGCTTCTGTGTAACGATAAGCTGCTGGTGGATCACCATCAATTGAACCAAAGTTTCCATGACCATCTACCATCATATATCTTAATGAGAAGTCTTGTGCCATTCTAACTAATGCATCATATACTGATGAATCTCCATGTGGGTGGTATCTACCTAAAACGTCTCCAACTGTAGTTGCACATTTTCTGTATGGCTTGTCTGGTGTAAAACCATCTTCATTCATTGTGTATAAAATTCTTCTGTGAACAGGTTTCATACCATCTCTAACATCTGGTAATGCACGTGCCACTATAACGCTCATTGCATAGTCGATATAGGCTGTTCTCATTTCTTCTTCAATATCTCTTTTAATTATTTGCTCTTCTGCTTTATCCATGCTTCATCCTCTTTTCTTTACTTTTTAACACCCCTATTATATATGAAGAAAAAGAAAATTTCAAGCATTTATGGTTACTTTTTTTATTTATTGTGCAAGCATTGTGGCAAGTTCTTTCTCTTCTTGTGTTAAGTCAAAATTTCTACCATTGTTTTTTATTAATTCATGTAAATTTTCTACTGTTCTTGCTCTTTTTAGTACATCTTCTAATGGGAATACTTCTTTTAAATACTCTTCAATTTTATTATATTGATATTCCATATTAACAAAGTTCTGTTCATTATAATATTGGTTCCACTTTGTAATGTATTTATCTAATTTTTCTATTGCTTCTACTTGATTATCTAATGTGTTATCTACACCTGTTTTTATATTTTTCATTATAGAATTTTTTCCGTTTTTTTATTGTTGATGCTATTCCTTTTTTTATGTATCCATGATTTTTAGCCCAATCTATTCCTGTATCTAATATATCTGAAACAGTATCAATAAGCCCTCCTTTTTCAACTGCTTTTTTTATTTGCGAAATATTTTCAAAAGTTCCGGTTAAAATACCCAATGCACTTTTACCTAAATTAGTTGCTTCTTCTATTGCAGTATCTACTGCAGCTGAAAAACCTTCTGTTATTAAACTATTTTTAATATTAATTACTTCATCTTCTATGCAATTTGGTAATAAAATTCTAAGTCCTAAATCAATTCCACCATTTATTGCTTGTCCAAGATTACTTTTTAAGAATGAATTTTGTTTTTTTTCTAAATCATATGTATTTAAATTATTTTCTAAATTTAAATTATTACTTTTTAAAATATTTTTATTATTTTCAATTAAATTATTATTCATTATAATTCTCCTTTTAATTATTTATTAATTAATTTTTTTTTTTTTATAATCAGATAATGCATTAATATTTAAACTTGATATTTGGTAATTTTTTCTAAAAAACTTGTACTTCTTTTTACTATTTTTTTATTAATTTACTCATTTTTGTGGTTGTCAAATTGTTTTTTACTAGCTTTTATGTATCTCATTTAAAAGCTATTTTTTTGTTTTATCCCTAGGCTTTTTTCTTTTAAAAATTTTAATATTTTTGAAAATATTTTAATAAATAACAAAAACAGTTCAAATTGGCCTTTTATAATATTTTTCTGAATTTATTAACCTATTATTTTCCTTAAAATTTTTCCAAATTATTTTTTATATATTTTTTCTTTTTTGACTTTTTGAATTACTTTTAATGTAGAAAAAAATTTTTTTATTGAATATTTTTTATTTTTAAAATTATTTCCTCTACTGAGTTAGGGAAAAATACGCCTAGTTTACCAAATGCAGTATATAAATCATCTTTATTTTTATTTATTAAATTTTGAATACATAT
>USEM01000002.1 GCA_900553695.1 uncultured Clostridium sp.
TACAAATTGGTTATATTTTGTTTTTACACTATCTGGGTTTGACCAGTCTGGTGTTGTTCCTTCTGGTATATCATAAATTACTAGTCCTTTATTTATACTTTGTTCAGACTTTATTCCAGATACAGTAAATCCTTTTGGTATCCATGCTGTTTTTCCATCTCTTATATATTTTGTGTTCTCACTTACCCTTGTTCCTGGTAGATTATCCTGTCTTTGTTGTTCCTCAACTCTTCCCAATTCGCCCATTAATTCATCTACTCTTGTTTGTTCTTGAGCAGTTTTATCATTTGTTCCTGATACTGCTTTCTCGGCACTGCCAAATAAATTGCCCTTAATAACTAGATTTATGCTTACACCTACTAAAATTAAAAGAAGTATAATTGTTATTATTAATGCTATTATAGTTATTCCTTTTTCATTAAAATTAGTTTTTTGTTTCATTTTATCCTCCTTTGTGCTTATCTATATATTTAAAATTATTCTATAATATAATTTTTGAATTTGCAATATTTTTCTTAAATTATTTACAAATCTTTTGCCTTACATATTCGTAAAGAACTACTCCTGTTGCTACAGAAGCATTTAAGCTTTCTGTTTTTCCAAGCATTGGTATAATTATTTTTGTATCTGATAGTTCTTGAATCTCTTTTGAAACTCCATTTGCTTCATTTCCTACGATTATTGCTGATTTGTTTAGTTCAATATCATATAAGCTTTTATCTGTGTCTAAAGATGTTGAGATTACATTAAATTTATGTTTTTTAATTTCTTTTATTGTATCTTTTAAATTTTCGCTTTCTATTACATTTACTCTAAAAATTGCTCCCATTGTTGAGCGCACTACTTTTGAGTTGTATACATCTCCGCTTCTCTTTGATACTATTATTTGGCTTAAGCCAACACTATCTACTGTTCTTAATATTGTACCTAAGTTTCCTGGGTCTTGCAAATCGTCTAATATAACTATCATATCTTCTTTATAGTTAATTTCTTTGTTACCTTCTGGTTTTCCAACCACGGCTAAAATTCCCTGTGGATTTTTAACTTCTGTTATTGTGTTAAACACTTTTTCATCCACATATATGCAGTTTTGCTTTGCAACTTCATACATTGAATTTTGGGTTATTGCCTCTTTATTACAATTATCACATACTATAATTGTTTTTACATTTGCCTTTTCTTTTATTGCTTCATTTATAAGTTTTATTCCTTCTATAACATATTCTCCATATTCATCCCTGTATTTCTTCTCTTTTAGCTTTCTTATATGTTTAATAGTTTCATTATCCTTACTGGTTATTAGCATCTTTTAATAACTCTCCTATCTCTTGAATTATATTCTTTTGGTCTTGAACTTTGTATGTTATGTATGGCGTAATTCCTGTAGAGAATTTGATTTTATCGTTATATTTATGTACAAGTTCTGCCATATCTAGTGTAAACTTATCTGGCTCAAAGTATAGTATTATATTATTTTGCTTCTGAATAACTTTTATTATACCACAATTTTTACACATTTCCTTAATTTTTACAATTTTAATTAAGTTTAATGTTTCTTCTGGTATTTTTCCAAATCTATCTGTTAAATCTTCTTCAATATTCTTAAAGTCTTCATCTGTTCTACATAGTGCTATATTTCTGTAACTTTCCATTTTTTGATCTTGATTTTCAATATATGTATCTGGTATGAAGCTTGAAATATTAATATCAATTGTAACTTCTGGTTCTTCCTCTGTTTTTATTCCCTTTTGCTCTTTAATTACTTCATCTAAAATCTTGCAATATGTATCATATCCAACTTCGTCTATATGGCCATGTTGAATTTCACCTAGCATACTTCCAGCTCCTCTTATTTCTAGGTCTCTCATTGCAATTTTAAAGCCTGAACCAAATTCGGTGAATTCTTTTATAGCTTTTAGCCTTTTTTCTGCAACTTCTGTAATCATTTTGTCTCGTTTATATGTTATATATGCATATGCTTGTTTATCGCTTCTACCAACTCTTCCTCTAATTTGATATAGCTGTGCTAGACCAAGTCTATCAGCATTTTCTACAATTATAGTATTTGCATTTGGTATGTCTATTCCAGATTCTAAAATAGTTGTACATACAAGTACATTTATTTCTTTATCTACAAATTTTTGCATTATATCTTCTATTTCATGTCCTGACATTTGTCCATGTGCAAAAGCTACTTTAGCTTCTGGTACAAGCTTTGCAATATCATCAGCTTTCTTATCTATGTTTTCTACATTATTATATAGATAGAAAACTTGCCCATCTCTTCCAAGTTCTTTTGTTATTGCTTCTTTAACAACTTCATCATCGTATTCTAACACATAAGTTTGAACGGGGCGTCTATTTTGTGGTGGCTCGTATAGGCAAGACATGTCTCTTACTCCTACAATAGACATATGCAATGTTCTAGGTATTGGTGTTGCTGTCATTGTTAGTACATCTATATTTGTTTTTAGTTTTTTAATTTTTTCTTTATGTTTTACTCCAAATCTATGCTCTTCATCTATTATTAGTAATCCTAAATTTTTATATTCAATTTGGTCATTTAATAATTTATGTGTTCCTATTACAATATCTACCTCTCCTGTTTTTAAACCTTTTATTACTTCTTTTTGTTTTGATGCTGGAACAAATCTATTAAGTAATTCTATTCTTATTGGATAATCTTTCATTCTTTCTTTAAAAGTATCATATTGTTGTGTTGCTAGAATTGTTGTTGGTGCTAAATATGCAACTTGCTTTTGGTCCATACATGCTTTAAAAGCTCCTCTTAAAGCCACTTCTGTTTTACCATACCCAACATCTCCGGCAAAGTAATCTATCCATTGGCTTTTCGCTTTCCATATCTTTTTTCATTTCTTCTATGCTTCTTAATTGGTCATTTGTTTCAGTATATGGAAATTTTTGTTCAAATTCTTTTTGCCATTCTGTATCTTTTGAGAACATAAATCCTTTTGCCTTTTCTCTCTTTGCATATAACTCAATTAGGTCTTTTGCAATTTCTTGTAAATTAGACTTGACTCTTGCTTTTGCCTTTGCCCAGTCTTTGCTTCCAAGTTTGTTTAGCCTTGGTGCTCCATCTCCTGAACCTATATATTTCTTTACATTATCTAAACTGCTTGTTGGAACATATAAAATACCATCATCTTTGTATTTTATTTTAATATAGTCTTTTGTAACTCCCGCAGCTTGAATTGTGTTTATTCCAACGAATTGTCCAACTCCGTTTGTTCTATGTACTATGTAATCTCCAACTTTTAGGTCTGAGAAGATTATTGTTTCACCTGCTTTGAATTGCTCTGGTGTTTTTCTTTTCTTTTTTGGGATATTAAATAGCTCTTCTATTGATATTACAAGTAAATTGAAATCATAGCATTCAAATCCCTCTGTAAGAGAACCTTCTGTTATTATTAATTTTTGGAGCTGTTTTGGGTTGTTTATTTTTTCTGCAAGAAGGTCTTTTGTTCTTTTTATGTTATTTTGATTTCCACAAAGTATGGCTATTGTTGTACCTTGTCCAAGTCCTTCTTGTACTTCCTTAAACAATAGATCCATTGAACTACGAAAAAAGTTTACCTCCCTATAGCTAAAACTATATCCGTTTCTTTTTGCATGCATACTTTGTTTATCTACAAAACCTATATCTTTATTTTCTAAGTATATAGTTTGAATACTTTTTATTCTATCTAAAAATTCTATATAATCTTCTATCTTTTCTAGTAATTCTGGTATATAACGTTTTTTTTCTACTAAGTTTTGCATTAACAGTTTTGTATCTTTTATAACGTTTTCAGACCTTGCTTTTATTTTGCTTACTTCATCTATAAATATAATATAGTTGTCTTTTATGTAGTCTATAAAAGTATTATCTGGGTTGTTATAAAACTTATTCCAATATTTATCTATTTTGTTTGTGAAGTTTCCTTCTAAAATTTCTTCTTTATCTCTTTGATCTTGAATGTCTTTTGCAACTTCTTCTAGTGGCTTATCTAATAAAAATTCATGTGCTGGGTATATTTTTATATTTTCTCGTTTTTCTAAAGACCTTTGTGTGTTGATATCAAATGTTCTTATTGAATCTATTTCATCTCCCCATAGTTCAATACGAATTCCTTGCTTTTCAGAAATTGCAACATCTATAATGCCACCTCTTACACTGAATTCAGATTTGTTTTCAACTACATCTTGTCTTTCATATCCAAGTAGTACAAGTTTTTGCTTTATTTCTTCAAGATTGATTACATCACCAATTTTAAGTTCTAATATATTTTTATATAGCACATCTTCTGGTATAATTTTTTGGCTTACTGCTTCAATAGTTGTTACAATTATTTTAGCTTGCTTTTTATGTATTTCGTTTAAACATGCTATTCTACTGTATGTTATATCTTTGCTTTCAGCTAAATAATCATATGCCAATATCTCTTTTTTAGGAAAATAATTAATGTTATTTTCAAAATATTCTAAGTTTCTTATAATCTTTTTAGCTTGTAACTCATTATATGTAATTATACAAATTGGCTTTTCTGCATAAAAGTAAGTGGAATATGCAAAATGCACCTTTCCACTATCTGTTAAACCAGAAAGCATAATTGGACTTATATTGTCTTTTACATTTGAAATATAATCATTAAACTTCTTAAAGTTTGGAAGTATTTTTACTATATCGTTCATCTAATGTCTCCTTATTTTCAAAAACTCATTTGATAATTATACCACAAAATAGCTAGAATTGGAAGGTTTTTACATGAAAAAGCCACACATCTTTTTGTGTGACTTTTTTAATTTAAAATTATTCTACATCTTGTTTGTAATCTGGTGCTGTTTCTAATAATTCTGGTTTTTTTAAATATCTAAATAATGATTTGAAAGAGTTTGCATAATAAAATCCATCACAAATTCTTTCATCTCCAACGAAAGCAAGCGTTATACATTTTTCTTCTTTTATTTCTTCGTCTTCATATATAAAGCTTTTTTTCTTTTTTCCCATTGAAAAGAACATACTTGTTGTTCCAAAGTTATATAAATGATGATATATTGTGTCTATTCCTAATGATCCAACATTTGTTAAAAATATACTTGTGTGGAATGGACTTGCTTTTATTATTGCTTTTGGTAAAAGTCCATGTCTATCTAGGAATTTTAAGAATTTAACAGCTACTCTAATTAATCCTGTTGGTATTAAACCAAGAGTTTTAGCTAATTTATCAGTTTCATTATTAGCTTCAACTTCTTTGTTTTGTTCAATTATTGCATCTAGCTTTTGTTTAATATCAAAAATAGTTTCTGTTCCTTGATATTCAATTTTTGTAGTTGTTTCAACTCCATCATCTGTAAGATTTTTCTTAATTGCAAGTGATACATATATTTTGTTTCTTGCATATGTTGTGCCATTCATAACAAATCTGTTTAATCGTGGTCTTTCAGCAATTACTCTTACAATTGCTGCATAAATAATATGCATGTATGCAATTTTAATTCCATCTTTTGCCTTATTATCTATGTATTCGTCTAAATATTTTATTGGAATATCTTGCTTATATAAAACTTGTGAATCGTTCCTTTCTAACATTACACTAGGTATTACCTTAAAGAATGCTGGTAATGTTTTAATTTTTCTTCCATCGCTTCTGTGTCCAAACATAAAAAATATCTTCCCCTCTATGTGCTAAGCTTTGTTTATTAGTACACATATCTATTTTATATTTATTGTCGCAAAAAGTCAAGTTTGGGAAGAAAATTTTATCTAATAAATTTTTTCATTCTAGTATTTTCCATTGCTTTTTAATCTATTTTATGTTAACATAATTTTAGGAGGATTACATATGATGAAGAATTTTATTAATGATTTTAAAGGTATTGATATTTCTATAATAAATGTTATGAAAGGCGGTTTTAAAGCTTCTTTGGTGTTATGTTTAATTGCTACATATATTATGTATTTATATGTTTTAAACCCTGTATCACATATGGCTTTTGATATTGGCTATTCTATTGCAAGATGTGGTTTAATGTTTTTTGTTAGTTTTTTAGTTGGAGCTTTAGCTAGCCATTATATAATTAATAGGAAAACATAGGTTGAATTTTATGGAAACTTGTGGTATACTACTTTAGAATTTCCATTTAGGAAATTACTTTATATTTTTGGAGGTTAAAATCATGAAGGGGAAAAAGACCGTGCCCATTGATTGTGATGTTTTTTGCATCAAACCGTTTCACTGCCGGGACGACATCATGATTACCGGGAACTTTTATGCAATGGCAGAGTGTTCCCTTGGCAACCTCGAGACTGGAGAAGATATTCTCATCAAATCTCCCGAACCCGTTCTGGCCAAAAGTCTTTCGGCTCATGGGCGCATCGACGTAAATACGTTCTTGCTCCTTTGTCCCGAAATTCGTGCTGAAAAAGGCTGTTTCATTCATCAGCCCTACAAATTTTCTGATTAACCTTCAAAGCTCCCCTTAAGGCTCTTAAGGGGAGTTACTTTATTTATTTAATTCTTCTAAGAACATTTTGTTTAACATTTGTGGATTTGCTTTTCCTTTTGTTTCTTTCATTGCCTGTCCCACTAAGAAGCCTAATGCTCTGTCTTTACCAGCTTTATAATCTGCTATTGATGCTGGGTTTGCTTCAAGTATTTTTTGTACTACTTCTTTAATTGCACCTTCATCTGAAATTTGTATCCAACCTTTTTCTTTTATTATATCCTCTGGGTCTTTTGGGTTTTCAAATAATTCTTCTAATACTTGTTTTGCAATTTTTGAACTTATTGTTCCTTTATCTATTAATATTATTAGTTTTCCAAGTTCTTCTGGTGTAAATGGTATTGCACTTGGTTCTTCTTCTTTTTCGTTTAATATTCTTGTTATATCTGTCATTATCCAGTTGCTAACTGCTTTTGGGTTCTTACATATTTCTGTTGCTTGTTCAAATAAATCTGATAGATGTTTTGATGTTGTTAAAATATTGCTATCATATTCTGGAAGTTTGTATTCTTCAATATATCTTGCACGTCTGCTTTCTGGCATTTCTGGAAGTGTTTTTCTTATTTCTTCTATCATTTCATCTGATATTTTTATAATTCCTAAATCTGGTTCTGGGAAATATCTGTAGTCTTGTGCATCTTCTTTATCCCTCATTGAGAAAGTTTTGCCTGATACTTCGTCCCATCTTAATGTTTCTTGGTATATTTTATTTCCTTTTTCAAGTTCTTCTACTTGACGCTCAGCTTCGTATTCAATGGCTCTTGCAATTGACCTAAATGAGTTCATGTTTTTCATTTCCGTTCTTGTTCCAAATTCTTTTGCACCTTTTTTTCTAACAGAAACATTTACATCAGCTCTTAAAGAACCTTCTTGCATTTTACAATCTGATACTTCAATATATTCTAATATTGATTTTAGCTTTTTCAAATACTTATCCGCTTCTTCTACGCTTCTCATATCTGGTTCTGATACTATTTCGATTAGTGGAACTCCACTTCTGTTTAAATCCACTAAACTGCCTCTTCCAAATTCATCATGATTTAATTTTCCTGCATCTTCTTCTATATGAATTCTTGTAATTCCTATTTTTTTAGAATCTTCTCCTTCTTCTATTTCTACATAACCCTTTGTGCAAAGTGGCATATCAAATTGTGATATCTGATATGACTTTGGTAAGTCTGGGTAGAAATAATTTTTTCTATCGTTTTTACTAACTCTTGTAATATTACAGTTTGTAGCAAGTCCTGCTTTTATTGCGTATTCTACAACTCTTTTATTAAGAACTGGAAGTGCTCCTGGCATTGCCATACATACTGGGCAGCAATGTGTGTTTGGTTCTCCACCAAATTCTGTTGGGCATGAGCAGAATATTTTTGTTTTTGTAGATAATTCTGCATGTACTTCTAATCCTATTACCATTTCATAATCTTCTCTTAACATATTCTCCTCCTAATTTTTAAATGTTGGTTTATTGTTTTCTCTAAATTTAATTTCTTGTTCATAAGTATATGCTGCTTGTATGATACTTTCTTCATCAAAAGGTTTTCCTATTAGTTGTAAGCCGATTGGCATTCCTTGGCTATCTACCCCACATGGAATTGAAATTCCTGGAAGTCCTGCAATATTTACAGAAACTGTGCAAAGGTCTGCTAAATACATTTCTAATGGGTTATTTGATTTTGTGCCTATTTTATATGCAACTGTTGGTGATGTTGGTGTAAGTAGCATATCAAACTTCTCAAACAATTTCTCAAATTCCTGTTTAATTACAGTTCTAACTTTTTGTGCTTTTTTGTAATATGCATCATAATATCCTGAAGATAATACATATGTTCCTAGTATTATTCTTCTTTTTACTTCTGCTCCAAAGCCTTCACTTCTAGAATTTTCATATAATTCTTTTAAGTTTGTAAAGTTTTTGGTTCTATATCCATATCTTATTCCATCAAATCTACCTAAGTTTGAGCTTGCTTCTGCACATGCAATTATATAATACACTGCTAATGCTTCGTTTGCAATATCTAGTGTACATTCTTCAACTGTTGCTCCTAGTTTTTTGTATTCTTCAATCGCCTTTTTTACTGCTTCTTTTACTTCTTCGTTTATTCCTTCTCCTAAAAGTTCTTTTGGAACTCCTATTTTGAATTTGCTTACATCTTTTACCAAGCTTTTTGTATAGTCTTTTTTAGGCATATTTACTGAAGTTGAATCTTTTTCATCATGTCCTGCTATAACATTTAACAATATAGCACTATCTGTAACATCTTTTGTGATAGGACCTATTTGGTCAAGTGATGATGCAAATGCAACTAATCCATATCTTGAAACTAGCCCATATGTAGGTTTTAAACCTACTACACCACAAAGTGCTGCTGGCTGACGTATTGATCCACCTGTATCTGAACCAAGTGCCCAAGGTACCATATCACTTGCTACTGCTGCTGCACTTCCTCCACTAGATCCACCTGGTGCTGTTTCTAAGTTCCATGGGTTTCTTGTTGTTTTAAATGCTGAATATTCTGTTGAAGCTCCCATTGCAAATTCATCCATATTAAGCTTTCCAAGGCTAATAATTCCTTCATTTTCTAGTTTTTCTACAACTGTTGCATTATATGGTGCAATAAAGTTTTCTAGCATTTTTGAACTACATGTTGTTTTTACACCTTTTGTGCATAGGTTATCTTTTAAACCTATTGGTATTCCAGCAAGCTTTGAATTTTCTCTATTTACATTTTTAGCTTGCTCTTTGGCTGTATCTATTGTCTCTGTTACAAAAGCTTGTACATCTTTTTCTTTTTCATTTATTCTTTTTGCATAACTTTCTATTATATCTTCAGATGTTATTTCTTTTTTATCTAACTTTTCTATTAATTCATGTACTGTTAATTCATAAAGTTCCATGTGGGTTCCTCCTTAAATAACCTTTGGTATGCTAAACATATTGTTTTGCTTTTCTGGTGCATTTTGTAATAATGCTGCTTCATCTTCAAATGTTTTTACTTCATCTTCTCTAAAAACATTTACATTACTTGTGCTACCAATTGTTTCGCTAATATTTTCTGTATTTACTCCATTTACTATATTTGCAAAATTTAATATATCTTGAAGATTTTTTCTATATTCCTCAATTTCTTCTTCTTTTAGTTTCAAACATGCTAGTTTTGCAATGTGCAAAACATCTTCCTTTTCAACTTGCATTCTCTCTCATCCTCTCTTTAATTTATCTTCAATATTATATACCTAAATTCGCAAAAAAACAATATGAAACACTTGATTTTTAAGAATTTATAATATACAATAATACCCATGGAGGACATATGAAGAAATCTAGTAAAATTGTTAAAATTAATAATTCTAATATAAAGAAACTAAAGATGCTTGCAGTAGTTTTTATTATACTGTTTATTTTAATTATTTTTAGGCTTGTCTACCTACAATTTATTGATGGGCCATCTTTAAGCAAAGCCGCAAGTACTCAGCAAACCGCAACAAAAACACTAACACCTTCTAGGGGAACTATTTACGATTCTAATGGTAAAGTTTTAGCTCTTAGTGCTGAGGTTGATACTGTTACGGTTAACCCAAGTTTATTAAAATATACTAATGGTGATGAAGTAAAATTAGAATTTGTTGCACAGTCTTTTAGTAATATATTCGGCTTAGAATATGCTGATATTTATAATAAACTAACATCTAACGAAGCTACAGTTACTATTGCTTCTAAGATTGAAAATGATAAAATTCAAGCTTTAAGAGACTGGATGAAATCTAATAAAATATATAGTGGAATTAATATAGACTCTTCTGTAAAAAGATATTACCCATATAATAACTTAGCTTGCCACATGATTGGCTTTACTGGTACTGATAATAACCGGTTTATTTGGGTTAGAAAATTCTTTAGATTCCGTTTTATCTGGTACAGTTGGTAAAATGGTAACACTTATAGACTCTGTAAATAGCGAAATTCCTAATCAACAAAAATCTTATATAGCTGCTCAAAATGGAAGTAATGTTTATTTAACAATTGATGTAAATATTCAATCTATTGTTGAAAAATACCTTTCACAAGCTGTTGTAGATAACATTGCTGATTATGGAACTGCAATTGTAATGGAGCCTTCAACTGGTAATATTTTAGCTATGGCAAATTACCCTGATTATGATTTAAATACTCCTTTTACGCCAACAAACCAAACTGCTTTAGCTAGTTGGAGTACAATGTCTAGCGAAGAAAAAACAAATTATTTATATGATATGTGGAGAAATAAAGCAGTTCAAAATACTTATGAACCTGGTTCTGTATTTAAAATAATTACAGCTTCTGTTGGTTTAGAAGAAGGAATTGTTGATGAAAATACACCAGATACATTTTACTGTGCTGGTAGCGAGCTAGTTGATAATATTGCAATTAACTGTTGGAGACACACAAACCCACATTTAGGTCAATCTTTAAAACAAGCTCTTGCAAATTCTTGTAACCCATCTTTTATACAATTAGGTTTAAAAATTGGAGCTCCTACTTTATTTAAATATTATAATGCTTATGGCTTACTTTCAACTACAAATTCTGATTTTTATGGAGAACAAAATAGTATTTTTTATAATCCTAAATCTATAAGAAAATTCGAACTTGCAACAATGTCTTTTGGCCAAGGAATAAACATTACACCATTGCAACTTGTAACAGCTGTTTCTGCCATTGCAAATGAAGGCGTTTTAATGAAACCTAGAATTGTTGATAAAATTGTTGATACAAATACAGGTAGCGTAACAACACCAGACCCTATTCGTGTAAGACAAGTTGTTTCTAAAAAAACTGCTAATGAAGTTATGGATATGTTAGATTATGCAGTAAGTAGTGGAACTGGTAAATATGCTGATGTTAAGGGATATTCAATAGGTGGAAAATCTGGTACATCTGAAAACCTTGGACAAGGTGATGGAACTTATGTTGCTTCATTCTTGGGTCTTTCACCTACTGTTAATACACAAGTTGTTGTACTAGTTGCGTTATACAACCCACAAGGTAAATCTTTCCAAGGTGGAGAAATTGCAGGACCTGTTGTTGGGCAAATATTGTCTGAGGTTTTACCTTATATTGGTGTTGCTTCAAGTAATACAGATAGTTCTAATTATAAAACCAAAACTATGCCAGACTTAAAAAATAAAACTATTGCAGAAGCTCGTACACTTTTAGAATCTTATGGTTTTAGAGTTCATATAGATAGCTCTGTTCAAGATACTGACCTTGTAACAAACCAAATGCCAAAAAAGGGTGCGCAGTTACTTGAAAATGCAGATGTATTCTTATATACTCAAACCTCAAATGTTGCTACATCTGTTGTAGTGCCAAACTTTAAGGGCATGTCGGTTTCAGAAGCACAAAATGTTGCATTAGAAAGCAACTTAAATATTTCGCTTGATGGTTCTGGAATTGTAATTAGCCAAGATATTGCTGCTGATTCGCAAATTGAAATTGGAAGTGTAATAAACTTAACATTAAAGAGCCAATTAAATGGTGGTTGGTAAAACAAAAAAGGGGTTATCCCCTTTTTTTGTTCTTTATATATAAACTTGCTCCGAATAATTAGAATTACAAAAGATACAAGTTGCGAAATTCTAATAGGTCCAAGCATTAAGCTATCTGTTCTTAAGCCTTCTACTATTAGCCTTTCTAGTCCATACATCATACAGTAAATATATGTTAGCTCTCCTGAAAATTTTCTGCTTTTCCCTTTTTTCATTAATACAATAAATATAATAAATGTTGCAATAGATTCGTAAAGAAATGTTGGATGAACTTCTACATATTTATTTGCTTCATATATGCCCATTCTCCAAGGAAGCGTGGTTTCTACTCCATATGCTTCAATATTTGCAAAATTCCCCCATCTTCCTATTGCCTGCCCTAATGCCAGTGCTGGTGCTAAATAATCTAGCAAATCTAAAATGTTTATTTTTCTCTTTTTGCAAAATACAATGCAAGTAATAATTCCTCCTATAATGCCTCCATATATTGCTAGACCACCTGTTCGTATGTTGAAAATTTGCATTGGGTTTTTAATAAAGTATTTTAAATCAAACATCACATAATATAATCTTGCAGATATAATTGATATTGGAATTAGTAAAATAAGAAGGTCTATTATATCTTCAAATTTAATTCCAAATAAACCGGTCTTTCTTCTTAAAAATTAGTATTCCCATGGCAATTGCTGATGTTATTAATAGAGCATACCAATAAATATCTATTCCTAATATTGTAAAGGCAACGGGGTCAATATTAAGTTTTAAATTAAGTGCTGGAAAAGACACTAAGTCCAAGTTTTTTTGCTCCTCTCTTTATTTTTCTACTTTTTTATCTTCAAACCCAGGTTTTCCAAGTAGTCTGAACATGTTTTTCTTATATGCTTCAACACCTGGTTGATTAAATGGATTTACTCCTAAAACTTTCCCAGATACTGCACAAGAAAGCTCAAAGAAATATATAAGTTCTCCTAAATTTTCTTCATCTAATTTTTCCATTGTAAGCATTATGTTTGGAACATTTCCTTCAACATGTGCTTCAACTGTAGCTTCCATTGCTTTTTTATTTACGTAGTCCATTGTTTTATCTGCTAAGTAATTTAATCCATCTATGTTATCTGCATCTTTTTTTATTGTAATATCTGTATTTGGTGTTTCAATATTAATTACTGTTTCAAATAAATTTCTTTCTCCTTGTTGTATGTATTGACCTAAAGAATGCAAGTCTGTAGTAAAAGTAACACCTGCTGGGAAAATGCCTTTTTCTTCTTTTCCTTCACTTTCTCCATATAACTGTTTCCACCATTCTGTTATATATTGCATTTTAGGTTCGTAATTTACAAGTATTTCAGTTGTTTTGCCTTGTTTATATAAAATATTTCTTGCAACAGCATATTGATAGCATTCGTTATATTTTAATGAACTTTCATTATACTTGTCTTCTGCTTTTTTTGCTCCACTCATTAATTTATCTATATCAATTCCTGCTACTGCAATTGGAAGTAGACCAACAGCTGTTAAAACAGAATATCTTCCACCTATATTATCTGGTATAACAAATGTCTCATATTCTTCTTCATTTGAAAGAGTTTTAAGAGCTCCTCTTTCTTTATCTGTTGTAACATATATTCTACGTCTTGCCTCGTCAGTTCCATATTTAGATTCCAAAAATTCTCTAAAAATTCTAAATGCAATAGCTGGCTCGGTTGTAGTTCCAGATTTAGAAATAACATTTATTGAAAGGTCTCTATTTCCAATACATTCAAGTAAGTCGTTCAAATAATTAGGGCTCATATTATTTCCAACGAAAAATATTTGTGGTGTTTTTCTATTTGGATTTATGTTATAAAATGTATTAGTTAAAGCTTCTATAACAGCACGTGCACCTAAATATGAACCACCTATACCAATAACTACAAAAACCTCTGAATCTTTTTTAATCTTCTTTGCTGATTTTTTTATTCTTTCAAACTCTTTTTTATCATAGTTTGTAGGCAAATGAAGCCAACCTGCGAATTCGTTTTCATCATCTGCAATGCTATGTAATTCTTCATGTATTTTTTCAACTTTCTTGTTAAATTTTGTAAATTCCTTTTTATCAATTCCTGCTTTTTCTAGTGTTACTTTAATATTTGACATTTGTAAAACCTCCTAAATTTATATTTTATACATTTAACATCTTTTGTTTTAGTGCTTCAAATAAGTTTACATATTGATTTTTTATTTTATCATAGATTTCTCTTGATGCCTTCTCATCATATGTATGAGCTAAGCTATTTCTTGATACCATCATTTCAATCCATTCTTCTCCATCTTCAATTATTTGTTGATTAAACCCATTTTGTATAGTTTCTCTAGGACTTCCTGTAATCTCAACTATGCCCATATATTCCATATAGTATTTTATAAGTTTCCATGCTAATTCAAAAGTAAACTCAAATCTATGAAGTACGCCATCAACCACCAATTCTGTTGGTTCTTCTTTTAGAGCTTCTTTTAATCTTTCAAAAGCATTAAAGAAATCCTCTTTTTTTTGTTCTAGCCTATCCATTCAACTTCACTCCTTCTTTTTTTATTGATTCTAATAGTGCTTGTTTCGTTACTTTATTAACAAAAACAACATCTATGGTATATGGTATATCAAGAAGATCAAAATCATTTCTAATATAAAATTCCTCCTTCTCTGAAACTCCCCCATAAATTGCAATATCTATATCTGAGTATTTTTTATATCTGCCTGTGGCTCTTGAGCCAAATATATAGAAATCATAATTATATTTTTTTACTACGTTCATTACCTTTGAATAAACCTCACTTGATAAACCAAACATTTTCATATCTCCTATTTTCTATTACAACATATATATATCATAATTTCAAAAATTATACAATATTAATTATAAAAAAACTGCAACACTTATATGTTACAGTTTTTTGTATTTTCTTTTAAAATTACATTACGTTTAATTTTTTAGCTAAGTTTGATTTTTTTCTTGATGCTGTGTTTTTCTTTATTATTCCTTTTGAACAAGCACTATCAATTTTCTTTGTAGCTAGTTTTAAAGCTTCTTCAGCTTTTTCTTTATTTCCTTCTAATACTGCAGCTTCGAATTTTTTTACAGCTGTTTTGTATTCAGATTTTACCATATTATTTTGTAATGTTTTTGTTTCTATCACACTAACTCTTTTAATTGCTGATTTAATATTTGGCATTTCTTAGCACCTCCTTAAAGTCAATCTAAAATTCACTTTTTCTATTGTAACACGTATTTTCAAATTTTGCAAGTATTTAACTTGATTTTTATTGAAATATTGTTATTTTTTTACTTATTCTATTGTTTGTTCTTCTTTTGCCTCTTCTTTTTGCTCTAATACAGAGGTACAATGTGGGCATCTTGTTGCATGTATATTAATTTCTGTAAAGCAGTATGGGCATATCTTTGTTGTAGGCGCTGGTACTACTTCTACGTTTTTGTCTTTTTTTCTTTTTCCAAATTTACCTTTTTTCTTTAATTTTTTAATTTCTTCTTCTGTTATTGTTTCTAACTTCTTGTTTAATTTATTCATATATCTAACAAATAGGAATATAGAAAAAGCTATTATTAAAAAGTTTATAACAGCTGTTATAAAAGAACCATACTTGATTGAGCTATTGCCTAATGTAAATGTAAGCTCTGAAAAGTCCATTTTTCCAGTAAAAATTGTAATTACTGGCATAATAATATCATCAACCAAAGATTTAACAATACCTTGAAATGCGCCACCTATAACAACACCAACTGCTAAATCCATTATCTTTCCCTTCATTGCAAATTCCTTAAACTCTTTCCACATATTATTCACTCCCCTTAACTTATATAATAATACCTGAAAAGTCGAAATTTGTCAATATAAAAAAAGATAGGCAAGTTCTGCCTATCTATAAATTTAATCTCCAAGTCCAAAGCTTACTCCTAATGCATTATTTATCTGGTTCATTACCTTTCCTTCTTCTATATGACCTATTTTCTCTTTTAGTCTGCTTTTATCTATTGTTCGTATTTGTTCTGCCAAAATTATGGAATCTGATTTTAGCCCAAAGTCTTCTGATGATAGCTCTATGTGTGTTGGTAATTTACTTTTGTTTTGCTGTGATGTTATAGCTGATACTATTACAGTTGGACTATATTTATTTCCTGTATCATTTTGTATTACAAGTACTGGCCTAATTCCTCCTTGCTCTGAACCTACTACTGGACTTAAATCTGCATAAAACATGTCTCCTCTTTTTATTACCATTTCCCTCACTCCTGATTTTCTTTTTTGTTTCACATTTTAAATACAGGTAATAGAGCTTAGGTTTTTCTTATGTTATATGTTGCTATCTGTTATTGTTATTGAAAACGCTAATACTTCTTCCTTTGGTATGTTATTAAATTCTATCTCATTATATAATATGTAAATTCTAACATTTTGTGTTGTATCTTTAATTTCCATTTTTTCTATCTTGTTTTCATTTTTGTTTATATATAGCGTTTTTTCCATTGTATATTTATTGTTATTAGAAAGTTTTACTTGTAATGTTACTATTCCATTTTCTTCTTTAATTTCTTTACTCTCGCTTTGTTTATAATCTTCTATAAATGATGCCAAGCTTAAAATGTTGCTTTCAATATAGCTATAATTCTCATATATCTTTTTTACATTTAAATTAGTATTTTTTATGGTTAAATCTTTCCCATCATATTGAATTAGTGTTCCTGCAATTCCAGATGGTTCAAGTACTTCTTGGCTATATAAGTTTCCTTCTTTATTGTACTTTTGTTTTACTACATACGTGTTTTGGTTTTTATTGCTTTTTATTGTTATATTAGCTTTTGCCTCATATGACCCAATATTTAAAATTAAATTTTCAATTTCATCAGCTGATTTATTACTTATATTATTTCCATTTTTAGAAGTTTTATAATTATTTTTTATTAAAATCACATCTAAAATTAATATTAACACTATTATAAATATAATTATTGTTTTCTTGAATTTCAAGCTTAATCATTCCCTTCTATATTTATATTTGTTACAATAATTATATTAAATCACAAAAAAAATATGCAGACCTAAAACTTTAGGTCTGCTTAAAAATTATTCTTCATCTTCAGCCATATCTTTTATTAATTCTAATTGAGATATAAGCAATGATTCCATTTTTGCTTTATATACGCTAAATTGCTTTTTTAGTTCATCTAGTTCTTTTTCTTTAATCATAAGTTGTGTGTTAATTTCATCTAGCTTTGTTTTTGCTTGATATTCAGCATCTTTGATTATTTGTTCTGCTTGTTTCTTTGCAACATTTTGAACCTCATCTGCTGTTTTTTGTGCTATTATAAGTGTATTTTGAAGTGTAGATTCTATATCTTTGTATTGTCCAACATCATTATGAAGTTCTTCTGCATTGTCTTTTAATGCTTTATTTTCTTTGTATAATTTTTCATAATCTGCTGTAATTTCATCTAAAAATTCATCTACTTCATCTACGTTATATCCATTTACCATTTGTTTTGAGAATTTTTTGTTTTCTATATCTAGTGGTGTTATCATTTTTTTGTCCTCCTATTTTAACCAAGATACTGATAATTTATTTTTTAATTCTTCTCTTGCTAAATCACTTTCTATATCATAATTTGCAGGTGCTATTAAAAATATTGAATTTGATACTTTTTGAATATATCCATCTAATGCATGTACTGCTCCACTTAAGAAATCTATTATTCTTCTTGCAACATCTTTATTTACATACTCCAAATTAACTATTATTGACTTTTTCTCTTTTAAATAGTTGCAAATCTCTTCTGATTGTTCGAAAGATGTTGGTTGTGTTATAACCATTTTTACAGATTGAACTTGTGGCATATTTACTATTTTGCTTTTTTTAGAACCAATAGATCCAAATATTCCACCTTTTGTTTCTTCATCTTCATCTTTTCCTTCGTCGAATTCGTACACGTCTTCATTTTCAACCTCTTGGTCGTTTTCATTTGATAATCCTAAAGCATCTAAAAACTTATTTACTATCGCTACTGCCATTTTTTTATAACCTCCTACACAGTTCCTTAGAAATACATAACTGTATATTATATAATTTTTCGAAAAATGTCAATAGTTTTTACAAAAATTACATAAATGAAATATTTTTGTAACATTTTTGTAACATTTATTTGTCTTTGTACATTTAACGTGGTATAATGAATATGTACAAAATTTTTAGGAGGTTTTTCTATGTCCGTTCTTTCATGCTTGCTTGACTTTTTAAAGTCGCAGGATCTTTCCTCTCTTAGTTCAGAGGAAATGCGGGAGTATGAAAATTTGCTCATGAATGCAATAACCATTGAGCTTGATTACCCTGAAATTCATACTTACAGAGTGCAAATCTGTAGCTCTGCATATGTAATTTCGGATAACATTTTGAAATTACTTGCTCAAAACGGTTTTCGAGTTGTTCATGGCACATACCACTCATACCTTGAATGGGAGAAATTCCTTACCACAAGACTGTAGCTAATTAGCTACGAAATGGCTAACTTTTTAAGTTAGTCATTTCTTTTTTATGTAAAGTTTTACATTTTCTCCATTTTATGGTATAATATTAGATGTTGGAGGTATTAGAAATGATTAAATTAGTTGCTAGCGATTTAGATGGCACTATTATTGATAAGAATAATTCTATATACGATAACAACTTTAAGGCCATCCAAGACCTAAATAAGCATAAAATGAATTTTGTAATTTGTACTGGTAAGACATACCCTATTACTAAAAAGGTTTGCCAAAGAATAAATGCTACATATGGAATTTTTGGGAATGGTAACCAAATTATTAATTTGAAAACTGGTGAAGAGATTTATAGAAATCTGCTTTCTAGGGATATTGTTTTAAAATGCATTGATATTGCAAAAAAGCATGGATTACATGTTCACATATATACAGATACAAATGTTATTTCTGAGGAACTATTATACTTGGATTTAAGAAATTACAAGCTACAAACAAACACAAAATCAGAAAACTCCATGGAATTTAATATTGTTGATAATATTAAAGACTTTGTTTTAAATAATGACATTTCTGTTTGTAAATTAGTAGTTACAAGTCCTACATCAACTGAGGAAGTAAAAAATGAAATTGTAAACTCTTTAGATGTTGATGTTTCAACTATTAGAAAGTTTGGAGATTACAAGGATTTAATAATAAATAAGGAATATGAATATATTGATATTACTCCTAAAAACGTAAATAAAAATACAGCACTAGAAATTTTAGGAAATCACTTAAACATAAAAACAGATGAAATGCTTACAATTGGCGACAACTTGAATGATTTTGACATGGTCAAAAATGCTGGTGTTGGTGTTGCTGTTGCAAATGCATATGATGAGTTAAAAGCTGTAGCAAACTTTACAACTACAAACCCTGTTGAGAAGGGTGGTTTTGCAGAAGCTGTTTATAAATTCATAAAATTTTAAACCGGATATTTAAAATATCCGGTTTATTTTTTACATAAAATCTGAATATATTAATTTGTTCTTGTAAACGATGAAAGATGCTGTATCTGTTTTATCAATTTCATCTTCATCTTTATCTTCAGGTTTTGCAAATAGTGTTATTTTTGCTTTTACGCAATATAGATCTTTTCCTAACTTTTTAACACTCTTTATCTCTTCTAGAGTCATTTTATATTTTTTGTAATCTTCTTTTATATCGTCGAATCCACTGTTTAATGATTTCTTTAAGTATTTTTTCTCATCTTTTATTTCTTCTTCATCAACTTCCTTGTAGTCTTTCATAAATTCATCATAGTCTTCTTCTGAGAAATCATCCTCATCATATTTCCAGCCCCAAGCTTCTGATCCTGCAAAGTCCATACATTTTATAACTTTTTCAGTATTCATTTTATTCATAGCTTTTATGTATCTTTTTACAGCCTTTTTAGGTCCTCCTGTAAATACTGATAAACAAACGATTACAGCAATTATAGCTACAACAATACCAACTGTTATTCCAATATGTCCTTTTACCCAATCAAAGATTTTTACAAAAAAGTTTTTAACTTTTTCCATAAATACACCCCCTTTTTATGATAATATTTTCAAATATTATGCTCATTTATTTATATCATTAAATTCGACTTTTTGCAACATTTTTAAAAAAAATGTTGCAAAAAAATTAAAAGTTTATTCCCATTTTATGTGCCATTTTTCTTGCTTGTTTGGTCATTTTCTTTTTGTTTAGCATTCCTTCATTATACATAATATATGCAGCTGTAGTTACTGCAGTTCCTATTAAAACACCTTTTACAAAATTCATACATGTTCCTCCTTTATTTGTTTTTCTTATTATTTGTTTTATGTGTTTTTTTATACTCTTTTACCAATGAATATATTTCATAAATTGCAATACATGCAAGAAATGCACCAAATAATCTTTTTAATAGTATTACTTCCATTCTGGTAGAAATGTTTGCACCTATAATTGCGCCTACACTTCCACTTATTGCAAGGATTATACCAATTTTCCATTCTATTAATTTTGATTTTATTGAAACTATTATTGCTGATATTGATGTTGGTACGAAAAACACCAAGTTTGTAGCTTGTGCTACATGTTGTTCAATTCCCAGAAAAACAGAAAGAACAAGTATTAGTATTGTTCCACCACCCATACCTGTTCCACTAACAGTTCCTGAAATTAATCCTGTTAAAAATTCCCACATTTTGTCTCCTTTATGCCATTATCATTTTTATCGATGTATATGCTAAAAATATTACAAACAAAATTCTTAATGTTTTACTAGACATTTTCTTTAAAAGTTTTGCTCCAATTATTCCTCCTATAATTCCCCCTATTGCGCATTTTATTCCTAAATTCCAATCTATATAATCCTTTTTATAATAAAATAAGCCACTTACAACTACCATTGGAAGTATTGCAAATACTGATGTTGCTCTTGCTTTTGCATCTTCTAGTTTAAAAATATGAATTAATGCTGGTACAACTATCATGCCCCCTCCTGCTGCAAAAAGGCCACTTATTACTCCTGAAATTACCCCAATTGATATCTTTTTTAACATCTTTTCTCCTGCTCATAACTTTTAAATTTTGCTTCTGCTGCTTTTGTTAATTCTTCATCACATTTAAGCATTTGAATTATTATATCCCTTCTTAGTTCTTCATTTTCAATATTTCCCGCCTTATCTAAGAATTTTTGAATTTCATTCAAATATTTTTTATTGTTCTTTTTCCACTCTTCATTTATTTCCATGCTAATATTATTCTTAATTTTCATTTTTTTATACCCCTTTTTTGAGGTATATTATATCATTTTTTATACTGCTAGGCAACTTTTTATTACCTTTATCGTTATATTGTGTTTGTTTTATGTCATTTTTAGACAATAAATGATAAAATACACCATATTACTGTTAGAGAGGAGTTTTGTACATGATAAAATTTAAACTTTCAAATTTACTTGGAGAACATAAAATGACTCAAAAAGCTTTAGCAGATATTACACATATACGACCTGCTACAGTATCTAAAATGTATTATGAGGAAATTAAAAGAATAGATATAAAACAATTAGATAGCCTTTGTAAGGCTTTTGATTGTGAAATTTCTGAACTTTTAGAGTATATTCCAGATAAAAAATAACCGCTACTTAAAACGGTTATTTTTTGTATTGCATGCCATTATTGTCTATGCCATAGTTTTCTTTATAAATTAGGTCAGAAACTGTTACTAGGTTATACCCTTTGTTTTTTATATTTGTAATTATTAATTCTAAGCTATTTGCAGTATTTTCTGTGCCATTATGCATTAATATAATACTTCCATTTTGAAGTTTTGGCTCTATTCTTTCCCACATTTGCTCTCCTGTAAGAGAATTATAATCTAAGCTATCTATAGACCATTGAATTGTTTGGTGGCTATTGTCTTTTGCTGCCTGAAGAACTGTATTGTTATATTCTCCATAAGGTCCCCTGTACAAAGTACTCGGTTTTCCTGTTATTTTCTTTATTAGCTCTGAGCATTTGTTTATTTGTTCAGCATTTTTATCATAGTCCATATTATTTACATGTGGGTGATTGTATGAATGGTTTGCAAGTTCATGTCCTGCATTATATATTTTTTTAGCCGCTTCATCGTTTTTTTCTATCCAATCTCCTACCATAAAAAACGTAACCTT
Source organism: uncultured Clostridium sp. (assembly GCA_900553695.1). GTDB lineage: Bacteria > Bacillota > Clostridia > TANB77 > CAG-508 > UMGS1781. The sequence continues at coordinate 22,253 of USEM01000002.1, forward strand.
TACTTGCTCTTTTTCTAGTACCTCTAAGATTTTATCAATATCATCTGCATTCCATGCACAATTTATAGTTAAGGCAATTTTTGCTTCTTCAGTTTTTACTGAATAAATTGGAAGTTGTTTTTGAGTAGTTGAAGTTAGTATACTTGCATCTTCTGGTGTTTTTGCAAAAAATGATGTCATTAAAAACAAAGCAAACACAGTTGAACATGCTACCAAAAATGCCATGATTTTATCCTTTTTAAAAACAAAAAACATACAAAGACCCCCTATACCTTTGAACTATTTAAAATATATGCTTTAGGTATAGGGGTTATGCTTCATTTATGAACATTTCTCTTCGTTTTTTAAGCTTCCTAGTTTTCTTAATTTTTCAATGCTTTTACAAACTCTTGTTATCATATCTCCATTTGATGTTTCAAAAAGCTCTCCAAATTTTTCTTTTAAATCATCTTCTGCATCATTTGTACTATCATTTGACATTGCTCTTTTTTCTTCAACAATTTCATCGTGTTCACATTCATATATAAGTCTTCCAAGGTCTAAAATAGCATCTTTATATGGTTCTTGGTTTGCTTGCAAAAACTCTTTATTTTCGGTTAATAATTTATTTAAATCTCTCTCATGCTTTTCTCTTTCTTCATCTGTAAGAGCTCTTGTATTCAATAGTGCTAGTTTATATGTAATATGTTGAACTAGGTCTCTTAAGTGGTTTATTTGTTCAAGAGGTAGCTTAATTGTGTCGTTTTTCTTTACTGAATAATATGCCGCTTGTTCAGAGATAAAGCCTTGTTTTGAACATACTCTTATTTCAATTGGCACTGCTTTTTGGTTAGGTATTAGTTTTTCTTTTGCTAAAACATTATATCCTAATGGTGGAACCCATTTTATATAAACAAGTGGAGAATATATAGTCTCTTCTGCAACAAAGTCTACATAGTCTGCATCTGGCATTAATTTTTTTAGATAATCTATTATTGGGTAAATCTCATTCTCAGTATTTGTTATAAAAGTTATACCTATGTAATCATGTGCATTATCTAAGTTCTTTTTGTTAATTCTGTATGTTCTAATAGCTGAGGCCGGATTTTTAATTCTTGCCCTATATTTAAATACATTACGTCTTTTAGCTTCCTCCTCCATTGTTTGTAAAAATTCTTGAACTTCCTTACTTTTGTGTAACATATTAATGAAGTCTACAATTATCCTTTCTTCTTCGTTTTCTGCAACCACATCCAAATTCATTTTTGTTTTCATATTACAAATCCTCCTTAAACATAGATTTTATAATAATATTTAAATTATATTTGAGGCATGTCTTTTACTATATCTAAATCATACAAATTTTGTTTTTCTATATCATTAATTATTTGTTTTACAACTGCACTGCTTCTAAATTCTTTCTCATCCATATTTTTTATTTCATCAATGCTTATCCACTTTGTTTCTAAAATTTCATCTTTATCATAGCTATTTTCTTCATTTACTAAATCTGATAGAAAATGCATCATTACTATTTTAGAATCATTTGTGTTTTTTAGAAAAACTGGAAATGCCTTTTTAAGCTCTACTGTACATCCAGTTTCCTCATATGTTTCTCTTTTAGCTCCATCATATATAGCCTCATTAGGTTCAATGTGTCCTGCTGGAAATGCCCATTTTCCATAGCATTTTTCTTTTGCTTCCTTTACCATTAAAATTTTACCATCTTTTAAAATAATTGTTCCAACTATTGTTTCCATTTCTTTCTTCTCTCCTTTTTCTATTATCTTTCTTCATCTTGTGGCTTTTCCAAAAATTTTTTCTCAGCAAATCGTTGCTCTCTATTAAATTCTATTGGGAATAGCTTATCCTTTATTATCATGCCTTGCACTCCAAAGGATTTTAATCCTTCTTGTTTCAACACTTCTTCTTTATAGTATAAAGGCATTACAATTTCTTCTAATAGCATATCTTTTATCCACATTGGCATTGGTGAGTATGTTTTTGGAATTTTTCCTCTTATTTCATCTGGGCTATATCCTATGTTTAATAAATGTCTTAACCTACGCCTTGCTGATTCTAAATAGTCTTCGTCTGAAATTTTCGTATAGCCATGTTCATTCATATCCTTCGGTTTAACAAATAGTGCTTCTCCCCAGTCAAACACCCAAGACTCATGGTTTTCTTTGCCTTTTGTTATGGCTCCCATGTCAAACCCTTTTCCAAGATAATCTATGTATATTTTTTTGCCTGTTTGAAAATATACATTAAATGCTCCTTGTGTCTTTATTTTTTCATGTGTACCGTCTTCTGTGTCGATGCACAAAACTACTCCATTTGGATTACTCCTCTTTACACGATTAATATAATTTTCTACACCATCTTTTCTCATAAAGCTGCCTTCTACTCCGCAGAGTAGGTGGTGAGCCAGTTTTAGCATCTGCCCTACATGAAAAAACTTCTGGCAACTCATTTTCAATTTTTTTAAATTCTTCAAAGCTATCTATTACAAATAGATTCTTTGTTCTACTTACCTCAGGAAGCCATCTATTCAATAAGACTGTTCCATATGCTTTTCCATATTGTTCAATGAACTTTTGATCTGAGGGCTTACTCATTTCATATAACATACTATATTATATTCCTCCATTTTAAAAATAGAATTACTTTTTTTAAAAAAAATAAATTTATATTAAAATTCTTTCATCTTTGTTTTGTTTTCGTATTTCTTCTGCTCTATAAGAATTTATTCTATATTCATTCTTGTTATCAAACCTTATTTTTATAACTTTTGTGTAGTCCACATTATTCATTGGGTACTTTTCTTCTATAATTAAGCTTCCCTTTGTTTTGCTTAATGTCTCAAATGTGGTCATAAAGCCTATTCCGCTTCCGGCCTGTTTCTTTGTGTGTTGTGATTTGTTCTTTTCCCAGTTTTATAAGTGTATCAATTTCAAATTCTATTCCTGTATCATAGAAATTAATTTCATAACACCTATCTACTATGCTAATTACAACTAAAATTCTTCTATTTGTATTGTTACTGCAATTTATGGCAATAATTGCATCCTTTATATGGTCTCCAAGTAAAGTTTCTAAAGCACTTTCGCTTATTATATTTTCTACCATATAATTTAAACTTGCATTTATTTTAACATCTAAACTAATATTACTCTTTGTGGCTTCTGTACTCATATGTTCTAACAAAGTATCTATTCCAAATATTCCGGTCTTTGGAATTGCATTTTCTTTAGTTACTTTTGTTTTCATTTCGTTTGAATATTCTTGAGATATCCTCTTTATCTGTGCTGCAAAAGCTGTATAATCTTCACCAAATTCAGTTTTCATTTTTTCTACAAGTTCTGGCTTTGATACGATTTTACTTGAAAATTCCTCAAGTGCTTTTATTCTACTGCTATATTTATGGTTAATTGTAGCTATTGCTTTATTCTCCTCTAAGATTTCACTTATCTTATTATCCTTCTCCTTTATCTCATTCTGCAAATCTGCCACCGTTTGCTCTTTTAGCTTCTGTTTGTAGTATTTGGTAATCTTTTTCTTAATCCAAATGAATAGGCAAATGGCTTCAATTAATAACCCTGAAGTTAACTTTATTATAAACTCTTGTCCTTTTGAGTTGTCAAATAAAGAATATATAATTATAGTAATTCCAATAAAACCAAATCCTATTATTCCTATACTATTAATCATTTTATCATCTTGTAAAAATTGTATTCCATTCTTTAGCCTTTTCTGTTTGAAGAAAATATAAAGTATTAGACATTGAATAAAAACTATCAAAAATAGTGATTTTACTTCATCAGTAGCTATATTTATTTTAAAAACATTTATGATTATTGCTGTAATTATAACACTTACTATATAAGCTAAATAGGAAATCATTAAGGCTATAAATGTGACAACAACTGAATATTTTATTTTAAATTTTGTAACAACAGTAACTATCACGCCATTAATTAAGTATACTAGCATCATTGCTAATAGTGTTTGAATAGTCTTAGTCAATTCCACTCCCAAAATTGCTCCAAAAATACTGCAAATTATTACAGTAATTGTTTTTCCAAGATTGTTTTCTTTATAGTTTGTTATCTTTACTAATACCAAATAAGTAATACTACTTAAAAAAGCAACTTGCAATATATTGTTAATATAATTCATCATATAATATCACCATTTGTTTATTATAATATATTCAATAAAAAACGTCAAATAATGTTATCCCATTACTTGACGTTTCTATATACTATTTATATCATTATTTATGCCATCCTCCCCAGTAGCCTATGAACTCCCATATTCTGTCCCACATATTTTCCACCCCCTTTACTTCAATATTTTTGGTAATTTGAATTTTTTTGCCGATGTACAAATTGTAATAATAAAATACCACCTAAGGTCGAAACCTTAGGTGGTTGTCTGGGGGAAAAAATATGCAAAAGTATGCAAAAAGGACCTTAGCTTTTGCTAAAGTCCTTTATAAACTCTCTTTTATCTTATCTTTATAATAATATATGAACTCTGTTGGCGTTGGTACACCTGTTTCATAGTTTATTCTTGCTTTGTAATGCATCATTAAATCATCTATTGATGTACTTCTCCATGCATTGTTAATTGCAGTTTGCATTGCTCTGCTAACACTGCTATTACATACTTTAAATTCATTTGCTAAATGCCTAAAAACTGTTTCTCCATCCTCTTCATTATCGTTTTGGATCAAAAACACAATTGCTTCTTCAATATATTTTCTTCCTACTAAGTGATGTGGAATTCCAACTAAATCTAGCTCTACTGTAATTTTCTCTCTTATTCTGTTTTCATGTTCTATTGGTGTTTCAGTTGTTGGTTTGCTACCTAGTTGTTCTATTTTTGTATTATACAAGCTTTCTCTAAGTGAAGTCATTGAATTGATTACCATTTCTGGGCTGTAATCACTCTGTTTCTTGTAGTAAATAAAATCAACTCCTAATTCTCGTATACGTCTGTAAATAATTTTAGATGAGACATTTGTTGTTACTACTATTAATGGCTTAAAGTCTAGTTTAATTTTTTGAAGTTTCTCTAAAAACTCTATCCCTGAGCCTTCACCATTGTGTAATTCTAAATCTAAGATTATTCCCTCTGGCATGTACATTTTTGTATATTCAATTCCTTCATAGCTAGAATTGGTAGATTTTATGAGTTTTGCATCAGCTCTGCCCTCAATATAATGCTTAAATTCATTTACTTCCACTTCGTTGTCTTCAATTAGTAATATAGGCATTGGTTTTTTAATATTTTTCATAGTTAATCTTACCTCCTTAGTAAACTATAGTTTGGTTTTTGAATACATTAATAATATACCACACATTTCCACAAATTTCTACAATTTTTGCATACTTTGTTTTACATTTTTATGTTTGATTTTGAAATATACTATTTATGGTGATAGAAAATGAAAGAAGATATTGGGAAAAGAATTTCAGAGCTTCGAAAAAGTATGAATATGAACAAGGAACAGTTCTCAAAATTAATTGGCATTAGTGGACAATATTTAGGCACAGTTGAAGCAGGTGTTAATGGACTTTCTCTTACATCTTTAATTAGTCTTTGTGAAAAAACAAATACATCTGCAGATTACATATTGTTCGGGAAGAAAAGCATAACAGACGAGAACATTATAAACGTTTTTGATAAGATAGACAAATCACAAATTGTTCCTGCTTTTGAAGTTTTAGAAAGTATTGCTTTATTTATTAAAGCTTATGAGACACAAAAATTAGAAGAAGATGGTGCTTAGACCATCTTCTTTTTATCTATAATATTATACAAATTAATCCGCCACTACCTTCATTTACTATTCTTTCTAATGTCTCTTGTAGCTTTCCTTGTGCGTCTTCTGGCATTCTGTATAGTTTGTTTTGCAAACCTTCATTTACAAGTTCATGTAAGTTCTTGCCAAAAATATTTGATTCCCAGATTTTTGTTGGGTCATTTTCAAATTCTGATAATAGATAATTTACCAACTCTTCAGATTGTTTTTCACTTCCTACAATTGGAGATACTTCTGTTTCTATGTCTGCTCTTATCATATGTATTGATGGTGCTCTTGCTTTTAGTTTAACACCAAATCTTGAGCCTTGTTTTACAATTTCTGGTTCATCTAATATTAGTTCTTCCATGCTTGGCATTACAATTCCATAGCCCTTTTGTTTTACTTCTTGTAATGCCATTGAGACTTTATCATATTCTTTTTTTACTTTAGATAAGTTATCTATTGTTGCAAATAAGTCTGCCTCGTTGTTCATTTGAATTCCTGTCATTTCTGTTAGTACTTTATAGAATAGCATATTGTTTAATGAAATTTCTATTGTAACTGTTCCTGTTCCTAAATCTACCCTATCAATTGTTGTTTTTACAATTATATCTGTTTTGCTTATTCTTGCAACACTTTCATTTATGGTTTTAATTGTGCTTACATCTTTAAATGCATCTTTTATTTCTTTAAACAATTCTTGTCTTAGTTCATTGTCATTATCTAAGCCATCTATCCAGCTTGGGAAGTTTATGTTTATTCTTTCAATTGGGAATTCATATAGTATTTTTCCAAAGATGTTGTTAATATCTTCATTATTTAAGTTTGTGCAATCTGTTGGTATTACTGAAACTCCATACTTTTCTTCAAGTTCATTTGCAAGGCTTATAGTTTCGTCTGATGATGGGTTATTTGTGTTTAGCACTATTACAAAAGGTTTATTTAGTTCCTTTAATTCATTTACTACTCTACTTTCAGCTTCTACATAATCTTCTCTTGGAATTTCTGTTATGCTTCCATCTGTTGTAACCAATATTCCTATTGTTGAATGCTCTTGTATTACCTTTCTTGTTCCTATTTCTGCCGCTTCTTCAAAAGGAATTTCCTCATCTGACCATGGCGTTTTTACCATTCTTGGTACATCTTCTTCCATATAGCCAAGTGCATTATTTACCAAGTAGCCTACACAGTCTACAAGCCTTGTTTTTAATTCTAGGTTATCTCCTATTGTTATTTCAATTGCCTCATTTGGAACAAATTTTGGCTCTGTTGTCATTATTGTTCTTCCAGCAGCACTTTGTGGAAGCTCATCTCTTGCTCTTTCTCTTTTATAGCTATTTTCAATGTTTGGTATAACTAGTAAGTCCATAAAATTCTTAATAAATGTTGATTTTCCTGTTCTTACTGGACCAACAACACCAACATATATATCACCATCTGTCCTTGCTTTAATGTCTTCATATACTCCCATATTCTCCATAAAAATAATTACCTCCCATAATTTAACGTTTGTACTAAACTTTAATTAATGTATATTATGGTAAGGTAATTATTATTACTGTTTTTTTGAAATTTTAGTTATATTTTCCATCTTTTCTGCCTGCTCTTTTTGCTTTTCTATTGGTAGCCAATGATAGGCTGAGCAGACGAATTCGCCGTATTTTGTAGTATTTTTCTTCTTTTTCTCTTTCATATGAACACCTCTATAAGTTATATTATTTGTGTTCATATTATTTTATATACATAAAGCTAACTACATTTTTCTAAATACTCCGGCAACTCTTCCTAGTATTTTACAGTCTGGAACTATTATTGGATCCATTGTACTGTTTTCTGGTTGAAGACGTATATGATCTTTTTCTTTATAAAAAGTTTTTACTGTTGCTTCTTCTCCTATTAATGCAACAACTATTTCCCCATTCATTGCTATATCTTGTTTTTTTACTAATATATAATCTCCATCTAATATTCCTGCTTCTATCATGCTTTCTCCTCTAACTGTAAGCATGAAGCTTTCGCTGTTTCCAATAAAATCTACTGGAATTGGGAACGTATCTGTAATATTTTCAACTGCTAAAATTGGTGCTCCTGCTGTTATTTTTCCTATAACTGGTACATCAACTAGCTCTTTTCCGTTATATACTGGTTTTTCTTGTATTTTTTCTTGTCCTTCTAAACCACCTTTTAATAGTTTTAAAGTTCTTCCCTTTTGGTCTTCTTTTTTAATATATCCTTTTTTTGCTAGACCTTGAATATATGTGTGTACTGTAGCTGTAGAGCTTAAGCCTACTGCTTTTCCTATTTCTCTAACTGATGGTGGATATCCGTTTTCCATAACGGCTTTTTCTATATATTTTAATATAGCTTTTTCTCTCTTATTTAATTCGTTTGGGTCCTTTTTTCTCATATGCTATCCTCTCCCTTTAAAAATATTTGCTACTATATTATCACATAAATTACTAATTGTCAAACAAAAGTTTTAATTTTTATTGTTTTTTTGTAAATTTTTATTTTTTTATGAATTTGTCTTGACAAAATGATTTTTATGTAGTAATATATATGTAGTGTAAGCGAATTATCGTTTATTAAGAAGTCATATTCACAATAGGTATTCCCAATGCCTATTGTTTTTTTATGCTAAAAAAGTAGTAGCTTCCCACACTACTACTCCGATTATGTATGTTTCCACACTAATCTTTTTGGTCATTATCTTTATCTTTGTTTTGTCCCAAAATTAGAACAATTAGGAAAAAGATTAAATCAAAAGAAGTCATATTCACCTCCTCTCTGAAAGGCGGTGCTCATATTATATAATATTATTTTTTCTTTTTCAAGTCTTTTTGTCAATTTTTTGCAAGTTTCATTGAAAGTAGTTTACTTATTCCACTTTCTTCCATTGTTATTCCATATACTGTGTCTGCTGCTTCCATTGTTCCTTTTCTGTGTGTTATTACTAAAAATTGTGTTTGTGAAGTGAATTTCTTTAAGTATTCTGCAAATCTATATACGTTTACATCATCTAATGCTGCTTCTATTTCATCTAGTACACAGAATGGTGCTGGGTTTATTTTTAATATTGCAAAAAGTAGTGCTATTGCTGTAAATGCTCTTTCTCCTCCTGATAATAAGCTCATGTTTTGAAGTTTCTTTCCTGGTGGTTGAACTTCTATTTCTATTCCGCAGTTTAGTATGTCATTTTCATCTGTTAATTTTAATTCTGCCTTTCCTCCACCAAATAGTTCTTGGAATACTTCTCCAAAGTTTTTATTTATTACTTTGAATTGTGTTTCAAATTGTTCCTTCATTATTTTTGTCATGTCTTGTATTATTTTTTTTAGTTTACTGCTTGCATTTTCTAGGTCTAAACGTTGTTCACACATATAGTCGTATCTTTCTTTTGTTTGTTTGTATTCCTCTATTGAGTCTATATTGATACTGCCAAGATTTTTAATTTCATCTCTTAAACCTTTTACTTGTTTTGTTGTTTCTGCAATATTATTTGGTTTTTTATACTCTCCTGCTGTGTTTGGTGTTATTTCATAGTCTTCCCACATTTTGTTTATTATTTGCTCAAGTTCAACATCTATTTTAGATTTTTTAACTTCTAATTTATTTGCTTGATTTTTTATTTCTTCTATTATGCTATATTTTTCTTCTATTTCGTTTTCAGTTTTTGTTATGGCATTATTTTTATTTATCTTTTCTTGTTTTAATTTTTCTACTGTATCTGAACTTGTGCTTACTTCTAATTTGATTTGTTCTATTTGCTTTTTATATTCTTCTATTGCATTTGCAAGTAGCTCATTCTCTTTTAAACATGATTCACTTTGTGCTTTTTTGCTTGCTATTTTGCTTACATTTCCTTCTATTTCTGCATCTATTCTTGCAAGTATCTCTTCTAATGAGTTATTGCTTTCATCGAATGAACTTACTGATATTTTTAAGTTTGTTATATCAAAGTTTAAATCATCTATGTATTTCTGATTTTCTTTATTCTTCTCTGCAAAGCATTGAATTTCTTGATTTAAGCTGTTTGTTTCTTCTTCTAAGTTTAATGAATTTTGTTTTATTTCTGCTTTTTCTGTTTCGTTACTTTCTATAGTTTTTTCTATTTCTGCTGTTTCATTCTTTAACTTTTGTAGCTTTGCTTCTAAGCTTGATATTGCTTCTTCTAGTGTTTCTATTCTTTGCTTTTCTGTTGCATATTCTATTTCTATTTCTTGGCTTGTTTGTTCTATATTTGTAACTTCCTCAAGTAGGTCTTCTATTGATGTTTCATATTCTTCTTTTTCATTAGCGATTTTTTCAATTTCTTTATTAATTTTTTCAATTTCTTTTTCTAATTCTTTTATTTGATTTGTTCTTCCTATTATACTTGTTGTTTTTTGTGTTGTTGAACCACCAGATATTGCTCCACTTGGGTTAATTATATCTCCTTTTAGTGTAACTATTTTAAAGCTGTAGTTGTTTTGTCTTGCAAGTACTATTGCTGTATCCATGTCTTCTACAATTACTGTTCTTCCAAGTAAGTTTGCTACAATACCTTCATACTTTTTATCTGTTTGTATTAGTTTTGCTGCAATGCCTATTACTCCTTGTTTTCCATTTGTTACAAGTCTATCTATTGTTTTTCCTTTTACTGATGAAATTGGTAAGAATGCTGCTCTTCCTAAGCTGTTTTGTCTTAAATATTCTATTAATTTTTTTGCATCTTCTTCTGTTTCTGTAACTATGTTTTGCAAAGTTTGACCTAGCACCATTTCAATTGCTGTTTGATATTCTTCCGGAACTGTTATAAGATTTGCTAAAACTCCTTTAACACCTTTGTTTAGTTTTGCATCTTTTTCACACTCTAAAAGTATTGATTTTACTGCTCTTGAGTAGCCTTCTTTTTCCTTTTCCATTTCGCTTAAGAATTTTTGTTTTGAATCTTTTATTCTTAGTTCTGTTGTTAGCTTATTTATTTTGTTTTTATATTCTTCTATTTTTGATGTTGCCGCTTCACGTTTTTCCTTTATTTCCTCTAATCTATTTTTACATTCACTTCTTCTTAGTTCTTTTTCATTAAATGTTTTTAGAAGGTCAGATTTTATCATTCTTTTTTCATCTAATTTTGATATTGTATCTTGTATTTCTGTTTTTACTGTTCTTTCACGTTTACTTAAGTTTTCATTGTTTATTTCTATTGTATTTATTTTTTCTCTATTTTCATATTTTACTTCTGTGTTTTCTTCAACCTTTTTCTTTTTTTCTTCAATTTTCTTTTCTTCTTCTGTAAGTTTGCTTGAAATCTCATTTAGTTTTGCTTCTTTTTCTTCTAGTTCCTTTGCAAATTTTTCTCTGTTTGCCATTAAATTATCTTTTTTGCTTGTTCTATTTTCCTTTTCTTCTTGTATTTCTTTGTTTCTAGTTTCTAATTCTTCTATCTCTTTTAAATATGTTTCGCGGTTTTGAAGGTTGTTTGCCATTCTTTCATTTTGAACATTTATTTCAGAATTTATCTGTTCTATTTTCTTTTCACTTTCAAAACCTAAGTTTTGTGTTTCTTCAATTTTTGCAATTACTTCTTCCAATTCGTTTCTAAGATTTTCTTTTAAATTTTGAAGCACAGAAAGCCTGCTCTCTTCATCTGTTTTTTGAGAGTTTATTACATCTATATCTTTCATTAATTCTTCAAGCTTTGTTTTGTATGTGTCAATATTATATAGGAATAGCCCTATTTCTATTGATTTTAGTTCTTCTCTTAAACTTAAATATTTCTTTGCTTTTTCTGATTGATTTTTTAGTGGTTCAATATTTGCTTCAATTTCTGATAAAATATCATTAATTCTAAGTAAGTTTAGTTTTGTTTGTTCTAGCTTTTTCTCTGCCTCATTCTTTCTTGCTCTGTATTTTACAATACCTGCAGCTTCTTCAAATATGTTTCTTCTATCTTCAGATTTGTTGCTTAAAATTTCATCTATCTTACCTTGCCCAATTATTGAATATCCATCTTTACCAATACCTGTATCCATAAATAGCTCTAGTACATCTTTTAATCTGCATGGTGTTTTGTTTATAAAGTATCCACTTTCCCCGTTTCTAAAAATTCTTCTTGTAACAACCACTTCACCAAATTCAATAGGAAGTTTTCCATCTGAATTATCTATAACTATAGAAGCTTCTGCAAAACCTAAAGACTTTCTACTTTGTGTTCCTGCAAAAATAATGTCCTCAGATTTGCTACCTCTTAAAGACTTCATACTTTGCTCTCCAAGAACCCATCTAATACTATCTGAAATATTACTTTTACCAGATCCATTTGGTCCAATAACTGTGGTAATACCAGGCATAAATTCTAATACTGTTTTATCTGCAAAAGACTTAAACCCTTGCAATTCTAATCTCTTTAAATACATCTAAAAATCCCCTTTTCTCTCGATTTTAATATAATATATCAAAAGTCGAAAATAGTCAAGAAAAAGGGACAAAACTATAAAAAAATCCACGAAGAATTCTTCGTGGATTTGCCGAGAAAATGTTTACTTCTTGATGTTGATTGAAATGCAGCCTCTGTCATCTCTTTCAAAGACATAGCCCTTTTCTTCTGCTTCTGCCTGTGCTTGTGAATGTAACGAAAATACATGGTCTCCCTTTTTATCATAAAGATAGATTGGGAAACTGAATTCGCTATTCACATACTTGTTGATGGCTTTGAAAATCTGCTCTTTGGTCTCTCCATAGTCCGGAATGTCACGGAACTTCCGGTCACGAAATTCCTTAGCTTCTTCTACTGACAGAATTTCCTGAAACTTTTTGGGAATTTGCTGGTCTTCTTTCTTAGTGTTTTTAAACATATCATTTTCCCCTTTATATTTTTATTTACATGCTAAATGCATGCAACTTGATTATTATAACATGTTTACATAATTCCCGCAAGTGTTTTTTTAAAACTTTTTTCATTTTATTAATAATTTCTTAATTTCTGCATATCATATTTTTACTGCTAGTAAATATTTACTTTTGTGTTTCTGTAATTTTCTAGTTTGTAATGCTATATTCAAAACGAATAAGGAGGAATAATATATGAAACTTAATTATAGTATTATAGGTATGAGATTAAAGCAAGCAAGGCTTGATAAAAAAATAACACAAGAAAAATTAGCTGAAATGCTTGATGTTTCAGTTGCTTACATTAGTAGAGTTGAATGTGGCTCTACAGAAATTAATATGAAAAGACTAGCAGAAATATGTGGCTTATTAGATGTTTCCTTAAGTTATGTACTTGAGGATATTTCACCTACTTCTTCTGCTTATTTAAATACAGCATTTACGGATTTACTAAAAAATTGTCCACCAGAAAAAATTGATTTGATTTATAAAATTGCAAAAATAATTGTAGAAAATTAAATTTATTATCTGGTTAAATTATTTAAGAATACTAAGTAGCCCAACGCAGGGGTTATATATTTTTTTCGAAAGAAAAGAATCGAAGAGCCAACGGCTTCACTCGTGACCCTCGTAGCCATTTCGATTTTTTCTTGAGAACAAAACATATATAACCTAAGGCGAGATTGGGCGGTTTTTCATATGTAAACTAAATTACAATTAATTTTATGTAAATTTTGCCAATTCTCTTCCTTTTTTATGCTTTTTATAGTATAATGGTTAAGGAAGAGATTTTTTAGGAGGTAAAATTTATGCAAATAGTTTTATTAATAATTTTATTACTATTATTATTTATAGCAATTAAGTCTATTAAAATCGTAAGACAAGCTGAAGTTTACATTATTGAAAGATTAGGTAGATTTCATAAAATAGCAGATGCAGGACTTACAATTATTATTCCTTTTGTTGACCACGTTCGTAGTGTTGTAAGTTTAAAAGAACAAACTCTTGATGTTCCACCTCAAGGAGTTATTACAGAAGATAATGTTACAATGACAATAGATACTGTTGTGTTCTATCAAATAACAGATCCAGCTAAGGCAGTATATGAAATTCAATCTTTAAGAAGAGGTATTGAATACTTAGCTATTACAACTATTCGTGATATTGTTGGTAAAATGGATTTAGACTCAACATTTAGTTCTCGTGATTTAATAAATAACCAATTAAGAGTATTATTAAATGAAGCGACTAGTAAATGGGGTTGTAAAGTAAATCGTGTTGAAGTTAAAGATATTACACCTCCTGCAGACATTCGTGATGCAATGGAAAAACAAATGAATGCAGAGAGAAATAAAAGAGCTGCAATTTTACAAGCTGAAGGTGAAAAACAAGCTGCTATAACACTTGCAGAAGGTCAAAAACAAGCTGCTATATTACAAGCTGAAGCTGATAAAGAAGCTCAAATAAGAAGAGCTGCCGGTGAAGCTGAAGCAATTCGTGAAGTTGCTGTTGCAAAAGCTCAAGAAATTCAAATGATTTATGAATCAATTAAGAAATCTAACCCAGATGATAAATTAATTCAATTAAAATCATTAGAAGCTTTACAAGAAATTGCAAAAGGAGATGCTAACAAAGTATTTATTCCTTTCGAAGCAACAAATGCTTTATCTAGCCTAGGAGCTTTAAAAGAAGTTGTTAAAGATAAATAATTCATTTCAGATGTGCTAAAATTAAGCACATCTTTTTTTATTTTTGCCTCGATTTTCATTGACAAAACTCCCCTTTTGTTATATTATCTATTCATAATTAATTTAAATTTTTAGGAGGTTTTTATGTTTAAATTTAAAAAGTTTTTTTTATGTTTGGTTCTAGCAATGCTTCTTCTTTCATCTGCTGTATTTGCAACAGATAATACAGTTTTGCTTACTGCACCTGTAGCTGATGAAGAAAAAACAACAGAGAAATTCCAAACAATTAATGAAGACAAATACGTTTATGACTCTGAATCATTCTCTTTAAGTGATGTAGTTAACGGAAATGTATTTGCTTCTACATCAACTAAGTTTGTTACAAACCCTAGAATTGGTGGTGGTGTAATTTCAGGCGACTTATTTGTTCTTTCAAATGATGTTGTTATTGAATCTGATGTTGTTTACTCAAATGAAAAGGATAAAAAAGGAAATTACATGATTGCATCAACAAATTCAAAATCTATCATTTATGGAAATGTTTATGTCTTAGCAAATAGCTTTACTTTACAAGCAGAATCTGAAATCCATGGAGATTTATATGTTCTTGCTTCAAATGTAAATATTGAACAAAATTCTGTTATAGAAGGAAATATTTTCCTTAGTTCATCAGATGTAACTATAAATGGTCAAGTAAAGGGATCTGTTTATGCCACAGCTAAAAATTTTAATATGAATTACTATTCTTATATTGAAAGAGATTTATATTTAAATGCAAACAAAGCAAACCTTTCAGGTTTAGTTTATAGAAATGCTTACATTACTGCTGGAGAATCTTTAGTAACAGATTCTGATTTTAAAGTTAATGAAAATCTTACTGTAAGTAGTGCTGACAGCTTTACATTCTCAGGTAAAGTTAACGGAAATGCAAATATTAATGCAAAAGATTTGAAATTTAAAAATGATAATGATGAAATTTGTGTTATTTACGGTGATTTAAAATATGGAACAAAGTCAGAAGTAACTATCCCTGATAAAGTTGTTACAGGTAAAGTTGAAGTTACTGATTTTGTTGAGCATAATGAAAATAAAGTAACATTTTCAAAACTAGTAATTGGTTTATTTACATTACTTG
Organism: uncultured Clostridium sp.; assembly: GCA_900553695.1. GTDB lineage: Bacteria > Bacillota > Clostridia > TANB77 > CAG-508 > UMGS1781. The sequence continues at coordinate 37,737 of USEM01000002.1, forward strand.
TTTATGTTTTTGCTGTAGTATTCTTAGCAAAACGCTATGCTCCAAATGCTATAGAGAAGCTTCCAAGTATTACAGTTTCTCATACATTTATTAATTTAGGTATAGGACTTGCTTCATTCTTTATAATGTTTGTTTTATTTGTTCTTCTATGTATATCAGGAATTGGAGTATCTTTAGCGTTTGCATTTGTTGCAGTATTCTTATTTGTATGTGCAATTGCTTTACCTCTATTTTTAAATAACATTGTAAATACATTGAAATTCAAAGCAAATCCTTATGTTAAATTATTAGCTGTAACTGGTATATTATATTTAATTAGTATAATTCCTGTATTTGGCTCTGCTGTAATGTTTGTGGTTATGTTGATTTCAATTGGAGAAGTCTTATTTACAGTACTTAATAGAAAAGCAAATAAATAAAATAAGTAGTTTTCCACAGGTTATCCTGTGGAAAACTACTATTTTTTTAACTCTTTTATAGATTTTGCATAGTCTTCTGAATTTATTATATAACTTCCTGCAACTACGATATCAACTCCAGCTTCCTTAAGTTCCTTCACATTTTCTCCGTTTATTCCTCCATCTGCTTCTATATATGTTTCTAAATTGTTTTGATACAAATATTCTTTTAATTTGCTTATTTTCTTTATTGTTTTTGAAATTAGTTTTTGTCCTCCTTTTCCAGGTTCAACTGTCATAACTAGTAGTAAACTTATGTATGGTAAAAATTCATATATTTCTTCGACCTTTGTATCGGGTTTTATTGCTAAACCACATTGAGTTCCATTTTGCTTTATGTATTCTATTGTTTCCTTTAATTGCTTTTTATCATTAAAAACTTCATAATGAATTGTGATAAAATGTGGACTTAGTGCAATATATTGGTCTATATAGTCTTTTGTATCCTCTACCATTAAGTGAATATCTAATGGTATGTTAGACATTTGTTTTATACTACTTGCATAGCCATACATAAGAACTGATGTATCATTTCCGTACAAATTTACCATCCATAACATCTATGTGGTAATAATCTGTTTTCGCAACTTCTAAATCGTAAAAAGCCTTCATAGCTTCTTTTTCGTCAACATTTAAAATTGAGGTTGAAACTTCTATCATAACATCTCCCCCTTTTGTTTTCTTTATTGTATATTTTATAAAAGAAAATGTCAATGCTTTTTGTAAAAAAAATCGGGGGTATAAATATATCCCCCGATTTGCCATCAGTTATTTTTTTCGTTGATTTTTCTTACTGGCCTTATGTTGTATTCCGAGTGGTGATATGAGAGTGTATAAACGAAGTCTCTTGCTTTGTAATACGCATCGAAAATGAATTTTGCATATTCATCATTTTCTTCATAGCTTATTACTTCGTCTGACTGATGTGGTCTGTATTTGTCGGTTGGCTTGTTTTTGTAAACACGTACCTCATATCCATCTCCTGTTTCATTCTCCCCAAGAAAAATCATTAATTCGAGATTTTTCTCTGTCGTAACTGACATTGTCATGAAGCTTCCGTCTTTTGCGACTAAATGACTTTTGGTAATAAACCGAACTATGTCATAATCGCAAAACATAATTTTGTCAAACTTCATATGCTCTTTCCTCCTTAAAATAGTTATTTTACACCTGATGTACTTTGCTTTTGAAAACGGAGTTACTATTGTTAACATAACCATTTTAACACACTTTTTTTATAATTTCAAGAACACTAAGATTTTCTTCTCTAAGCAAATTATAAGTTCTTTTGCACAATTGCAACTATATCTGTTATATAATCACTTATTGCTGGTATATTTAACTTTATTATTTTTTGTAAGATGTATACGATTATAGCAGATATTATGCTAAACCCTATTCCCATTCCTACTCCTTTTGCCATTCCTGCTATGAAATTTCTTTTTATTATTTCCTTTTTATTTCTCATAAAAAAACACCCATTTATATTTTGGGTGTTTTTTTCGTTTTTATTCCGTTACTTGTTCTATTTGACTTGCCTGTTCTTTTTTAGCCTCTTCGTTTAATTTTTCAAGTTGATTTATTAATGATTGTAATTTTTCTATGTCTTGTCCAATAAGTGCCCAGTCGTTACTTTTATTTGATTCTGTTAGATTATTGTTAGCCTTTATTATTTCTTCTATCAAATCGTCTATGTTATCTGTTTCTATCTTTATGCTTACTGCTTCTTGTGATAGAAGATTTACCAAAGCCTTTTCTAATGTGTCTCCTATTGCAACTTTGTTTCCTGATGCCACAATTACTTTTTTTAGTATTGGTGCTGTTTTGTTTTCATTTTGAAGGACTTGGAATATTGGTTCTACGTATAGAAGTGTATTGTTTACTGGTATTACTATAATGTTTTTCTCTATTTTAGTTCCTGTAACTTCTATTGATTTTAGTTCTGCTGAAATTTTTTCATCTTGCTCTACTAGTGTATCTAGCTGTAATGTTCCAAGTATGGCTGTATCTTTGTTGAACTTGTATAATTTTAATGTTTTTTTACCATTTCCATCATATGAACCTACCAAATATGCATTTATATTTTGTTTTTCATTTATTGTATATGGTAAAACTAGTCCTAATATTGTTTTGCTGTTATCCACTGTTTTTACTGCTGTATAGTATGGTTTAATATCAGTTCCTACAAGTGTTGTAACCTTACTGGTGTTTTCCTTTGCTGTGTTCCAAACATCATCTGATCTAAATAGTACTTCTGGTTGTACTTGATGATATTGTTTCAAAACATCTGCTTGAATACTATAAAGGTATTCTGGGTAAACAAAATGCTTTGCAATATCTTCTGGAATTTCTGCATTTATGTCTTCAAATAAACTTGGATACATCTTCCAATATGACATTATTATTGGGTCTGATTTATCTGTTATATAGAACTTCATTGTTCCATCAAAACTGTCTATTAATATTTTAGCTGAATTTCTTATATAATTGATTTTCTTTATTGTTCCATTTTCTTGTGGTAGGTTTGTAATTTGTGAATATGGGTAGCTATTTGATGTTGTATATGCATCTATTACCCATACAAGCCTTCCCTCGTCTGTTATTACCATATATGGATTTTTATCGTATTCCAAATATGGCATTACTTTTTTTACTCTTTCTAGTATATTTCTTTTTATTATTATATTGCTATCATTTGATATGTTTTTTGAAAATGCTAGTTTTATATTTCCCTCTTTTATACCAAGTACTAATCTATCAAAAAATCCTAGTGTTACTCCCGCTTCTCCGTTATATGTATTATAGCTACTTTTTGTGCTAGATATTGGGTAATCGTATTCTGTATTATCTTTACTATTTATTGCAATTGCATCATTTGTTTGAAGTCCAAAATATATTCTAGGCTCTGTGATTTTTACAGCTTGATTGTCATCATTAAATGAACTTTGTAAATACTTTAATGTCCCGGTTTTCATTTGTAGTTGATGCTGATGTTATAATTGCTCCATATCCATGTGTATATTCATATGTTTTATTACTGTATGTTCTTGTTTCATTACTCTTAATTTCTCTTGGACTTACATATACTAAACTGCTCTTTCCATCAATATTATATAGTCCTATTCCTGTTGAATTATATGTATAATATCCTAAATTTGTTTGATATTCTTCTAAGTGTGATAGCACTCTTGTTTTGTTGAATATGTTTATGTTTTCTATTACTTCTGAATTTTCTTTAATATCATCTGCTGTTATTGTTCCTGTACTTTGTAAGTCTATTTCATCTATATCAATGTCATATGCCTTTTTAGTAAATTCAACATTTTTACTTATATATTGTTTTTGTTTATCTAATTCATTGTTATTTACGTAGGTAACATCTGCTATAAGTATTACACCAAATAAAACTACTAAATATATTGGTATTTCTAATATTTTATAACATGCTTTTCTAAATTCGCCTTTTTTACATTTTCTTATTGCACGAATTCCACATATTACTATAAATGCTGAGAATATAATGTATCCCCATTTTTTTATAGTTACATCTATAAAACCTGCCCCATATAGAGTTGTTCCATTTCCTGTTTGTGTGAATTTGCCAAGTACTATATCTTGTACCATAAGTATTGAAAGTGCTGCTAGGGCTAATAGTATAAAGAATATTGTTGCTACTATTTGCTTTATAAAAGTATTTGTTTTTAATGTTTCCATGTTAATTCCTTGGTTAAAGAATTTATGGAAGCATATAACATAATAAAATATTATATATACACACATTACTGCCATTACAACTATAAAGCTATAAAGCACTGCTTCTATAAATGGTTTTTGGAATATGTAGTAACCTATATCTAAGTTAAATACTGGCTCTGTTTCCCAAAATGGTGTGTGGTTAAAAGCAAGTATTGCTTTTTCTGTAATTATGTTTGAAAATAATATTCCTGCAATAGTTGCAAATGCAAAAGATATTGATTTATTAGGAAGTTTTGGCATTTCTTTTTTATCTTCTTCAAAGAACTTCCTTAAACCTTTTTTTATAAAAGCTGTTGTTACATATGTAAGTAAATAAATTATAGCAAAACTAATTAAGAATACATATATTCTTTGCATTAAGTTGTGTTTAAAAATTTCTACATATTTTGAGCCAATTCCAAGTATTTGTAAGTATTCGCCTCTAACATTTATATAACTATATATGGCAAATGCTATTATAAATAATGTTACAAATATTACTCTTTTTTTTACTCTTTTCATTAAAGACCTCCATCTAAATAATTGCATCTACAAAATCTTTTGAGTTAAAGACCTCCATGTCATCTATTTTTTCACCTACACCAACGAATTTTACTGGTATAGAATTTTCATTTACAATTCCTATAACAACTCCACCTTTTGCAGTTCCATCAAGCTTTGTAAGTACTAGTCCTGTAATTGGAACAACTTCTTTAAAGGCTTTTACTTGTATAATTGCATTTTGTCCTGTTGTGCTATCTATTACCATTAATGTTTCTTTTTCTGCATCTGGTAATTCTTTTTCTATTACTTTACCTATTTTTAATAGCTCGTCCATTAAGTATTTTTTTGTGTGTAATCTTCCTGCTGTATCACATATTAATACATCTGCATTTTTTTCTTTTGTAATTTTTATTGCATCATAAACTACAGATGCTGGGTCTGATCCCTCATTTTTTTTCACTATATCCACATCTGCACGCTTTGCCCATATCTCTAACTGTTCAACTGCTGCTGCTCTAAATGTATCTGCTGCTGCAACTACAACTTTCTTTCCTTGTTTTCTAAGGTTATTAGCTATTTTTCCAATTGATGTTGTTTTACCAACTCCATTTACACCAACAACTAGAATTACTGCTGGTTTGGTTTTTAGTTCTAGCCCATTTGGTACTTTGTCTAATATTTTTTGCATTTCTTCTTTTAATGCATTTTTAACACCTTGTTCATCTGTAATTTTTTCTAGCTTAATTCTATTTCTTAATTTAGAAATTATTTCTGTTGCTGTTTCAACTCCTATATCAGACATTATTAAAATTTCTTCTAATTCTTCTAGTAAGTCTTCATCTACTTTTCTAAAATTGCTAAAAACGCTGTTTATTTTATCATTTAGAGAATCACGTGTTTTTCCTAAACCTTGTTTTAATTTGTCAAAAAATCCCATTTTATTCTCCTTTTATTGTTTTTTGGGGCGTATGCTATACGCCCCTTAAATTATGTTTTTATATATTTCTAAGGAATGTTTTTTGTTGTTTCTGAATTCAAGTTCATGTCTACTGTTTTCTTTGTGCTTCCATCAATTATAACTTTTATTCTAACTGTTCCTTCTCCATCAAAGTTTACTTGAAGAGCTTTTTCATCTTCACTTACTTCTTGTTCTGTTACTTGTTCATCATTAACAGTTACTTTAATTTTTACTTTTTCTGGTGGTATTAAAACATCTTTATATTTTGTTTTTCCATCTTCGTCTTTTCCATCTTCAACTTTTTTGTATTTTGGTGTATATCCTGTAAGTTCTGCTACGTCAATGTTTATTGTACCTTGTGTAATTTTTTGATATTCATTTATTGTTATTGAAATTTCTGTGTTTTTATCTACCATGCTTTTTGGAGATATGTTTTGTTCAACAACACCTGTTCCTTTGCTTGAGTCTTTTATTTTATCAGTTCTTATCCATTTTAATTTTGCTTCTGTAATTTTTGCTTTTGCTTCATCTTCTGAAAGTCCTTTTAAATCTGGAACTTCTACTTTCTCTATTCCTAAACTTACTTTTAATTTAATTTTTGTTCCTGCAAGAACTTCTTCACCTTCTTGTTTATCTTGTTCTATTACTATACCTGGTTCAACATCATCACTATTTACTTCTTCTATTTCCATCTCTAAGCCCAAGTCTTTTAGTTCTTTTCTTGCTTCATCTTTAGTTTTACCAACAAGTTTTGTAACTTTTACTATTTCTTGCCCCTTACTTACAACTACATTTACTGTGCTTCCCTCTTTTACTGTAAAGTTTGGTTGATATTTTGGGTCTTGTGAAATAATTTTTCCTTCTTCTATTTGAACATCATATTTTTCTTCTGATACATTCAAATTCAATTTTACTTCTTCTGCTTTGGCTTTTGCTTCATCTAGTATTAAGTTTGTAAAGTTTGGTAGTAATATGTCTTTTGGTTTTCCTGAATTTAGTACTCCTAATGTTATTCCTATGCTTGCTATAAATACTATTAGGAAAATTGCTACTATTAATGCTATTTTTACACCTTTGTGTTCTTCTAAATATTTTTTAAACTTTGCAAACTTACTTTGATTTGTTTGATTATCTTCTTGTTGTATTCTTCTAGCTCTTGCTTGGCTTTTATCCACAACACCAACTTCAGCTTCAGGATTTTTTAATATTTTATCTAAGTCTTCTATCATCTCTGTTGCTGTACTATATCTCATATTTGGATCTTTTTCCATTGCTTTTAAAATTAAATCATTTAAGCTTTGTGGTATTGCTGGGTTTAATTCAATTGGTGGTACTGGTTTTTCTTGCATATGTTTTAATGCAACAGATACTGGTGTATCTGCATCAAATGGAACTCTTCCTGTTACCATTTCATATAATACAACACCTAATGAGTAAAGGTCAGATTTTGCATCTGTATAGCCACCACGTGCATGTTCTGGTGAAAAATAATGTACTGAGCCTATTGTTGTTCCAAATGCTGTTATTGTTGAGTTTGAAACTGCTTTTGCAATTCCAAAGTCTGTTACTTTTGCTGTTCCATCTTCTGTAATTATTATGTTATGTGGTTTTATATCTCTATGAATAATGTTATTTCTATGTGCTGTTTCTAAGGCTTGTGCTATTTGTTTTGCTATTTTAACTGACCATTTCCAGCCCATTCTTCCATCTTCAACAATTATTTCTTTTAGTGTTTTTCCTTTTATTAGTTCCATTACAATGTAATATAGGTTTCCTTCTTTTCCAACATCATATACAGATACAATGTTAGGATGTGTTAGACTTGCTGCTGATTCTGCTTCTGTATTAAATCTTTTTATAAATTCATTATCTGTTGTATATTCTTCTCTTAGAATTTTTACAGCAACATATCTTTTTAGTACAAGGTCTTTTGCTTTGTAAACTGTTGCCATTCCGCCATTTCCAATTTTCTCTATAATTTCATATCTGCTTCCTAATAGTTTTCCCTCTAAATTCATTTATTTTCACGTTCCTTTCATGTGAATTTCGTGTTTTAATTTTTTATTATTATTACTGTAATGTTATCTAATCCACCTAGTTCTTTAGCTTTTTTGATTAGGTTCTTTGTTGCATTTTCAGTATCTTCTATTACAATATTATATATTTCTTGTTCTGCTATCATATTAGTTAATCCATCAGAGCAAATTAAAATTATGTCATTTGGATTAAAGCCTTTAACCATTACATCTGGTTCAATTGTTTCTTCACAACCGTATTGCTTTCATAAGCATATTTTTCTTTGGGTGGTGAATAGCTTCTTCCTTAGTTATTGTTCCGTCTTTTACAAGTTTTTGAACATAACTATGGTCTACTGTTATCTTTCTCATTATGTCTTGTCTTATTCTGTAAATTCTACTATCGCCAATATGTCCTATATATACTCTATTATTATATATTAAACAAATCTCTAATGTAGTACCCATTTGTTCTAAATCTTCTATTTGGCAAGATTTATCATATACAATTTTATTTGAGTATTCCATTGCTCTTTTTACAATTTCTAAAAGTTCTTCTTTTGCATATGTTTTGCTATTATCAAAATTATCTTTTATATATTCTGCTGCACTCATACATGCTAATCTACTTGCAACTTCTCCTCCTGCGTATCCTCCCATGCCGTCTGCTAAAATGCATAATTTATAATTGTCGTTTTCCTCTGATATATAATAAGCATCCTGATTAGATTGTCTTACCATTCCTATATCTGTGTCGGCATATATTTTCATTTACTCACCTCTTTTTTTCTAAGTTGACCACATGCTGCATCTATATCTGAGCCTAATTCTCTACGTATTGTTGCTACTATTCCGTGTGCATTTAAGTAATCTCTAAATTTAATTATATTTTCGTTTGTGCTTTTTGTATATTTACCATTGTCTATTTTATTTATTGGTATTAGGTTTACATGGCATAACATTCCACGTAATAATTTTACTAGGTCTTGTGCATCTTGAAGATTATCGTTATTATCTTTTGCTAAAGCGTATTCAAAAGATATTCTCTTGTTTGTTTTTTCGATATAATACCTACATGCCTTCATTAATTCTTGTATATTGTATAGATTATTTACTGGCATCATGCTACTTCTTTTTTCATTGCTACTACTATGAAGTGAAATAGATAATGTGCATTGAATATTTTCATCTGCCAATTTGTAAATATTTGGTACTAACCCACTTGTTGATATACTAATATGTCTTGCTCCCATATTTATTCCTTTTGGGTTATTTAATAGCTTTATTGCTTTCATCACATTATCAAAATTATCTAATGGTTCTCCTATTCCCATGAATACTAGGTTTGAAATGTGAACATTCTCATCTCTTTCGATTGCTAAAAGTTGTTCTACAATCTCCCCCGCTTCTAGGCTTCTTGCAAATTTCACACCTGTTGAGGCACAAAACTTACATCCCATTTTACACCCAACTTGTGATGAAACACATATTGTCTTTCCGTGTTTATATTCCATTAAAACTGATTCTATTGCATTATTATCTAATATATCAAATAAATATTTTTTTGTTCCGTCTTTTGATTCTTGTTTTCTTATGATTTTGAAAACATGTAAATCAAAATTTTCTTTTAGCTTCTCCCTTAGGGATTCAGGTAAATTGGCCATTTCATCAAAACTTGTAACATTTTCTTTATAAATCCAGTGAAAGATTTGTTCTGCTCTGTATTTCTTTTCTCCGTAGGGTTTCCATTTTTTCTTTTAGTTCGTCTAAATCATAATTTTTTATATTCTCTTTTAACATAAAATTCCTTCTATTTCTATTTTTTCACGAATATATTGTACCATATAACTGTAATTTATACAAGCAAATGCAATAAAAAAATCCACTAATTCAAGTGGATTTTTCATATTTTTATTAATTTTATAGCAAATCACTAGCATAATCTTCTAGCATCCAGCCTCCCATATATGCTTGAATCATAGGTACTAATACAACAACAACAACAAATATTAAAACTATTCCTACAAAAATTTGTACAATTTGTGGTAAAACTTTTATTACTTTTTGCATAATATTATCTATATCTATTTGCATATAATCATTTAATTTTTCCATCATTTCAACCAAGTCTGTTTGCATTCCTATTTTTAACATTTCCGTTATCATTGGAGTTGAAAGTCCAGATTGTTCAAAAGGTTCTATCCAGCTCTGTCCAACAGTTATGTTATTTATTGCTGTTTCAATTAATGATAGCATAACCAAATTGTTTGAAATATTTCTACTTGTTTCTAAGGCTTCTTGTATTCTTTGTCCATTTTTTAAATTTAGTAAAATAGATTGTATTAATCTTGAGAAATCTATTGCATATATTAATTTTCCAAAGACAGGCATTTTATATTTAAAATAATGAAACTTATATTTTCCTTTTGGTGTTCTTATATAAACCATAATTATTGCTACAATTGCCACAATTATGCCCACTGGAATATACCATATTTTACTTATCCAATCTAGGAAATTAGAAAACGCTATTGTTATTGCAGGTAGTTGTGCTGATGAACCAAATGCATCAAAAGCATTTTGTATCATTGGTACTGCAATAACTGTTCCAATTACTGCAAGAACTATTAATAGTAAAAACTGTACCAAGTTTGGTATTAAAATTTCTCTTATCTTTTTATTTAAGGCTTCTGAACTTTCTAGGTATTCTACTGCCTGTTGCAATGCATTTGTAAGTGATCCAGACATTTCTCCAACCTTAATCATATTAATATATATAGGTGGAAAAACTGATCCATAGTATTCCATTGTTGTATACATGTTTTCTCCAGCTTCAACACCTAACAAAATATCTTCAACTATTGCCTTTAGTGTAGGATTTTCAATCGTTTCTATAACTGTTGATAGAGCATGTATATTATTAAAGTCAGCCTTTTTTAATAAATAAAAATTCTGTGTAAAAACAACAATGTCTCTCTTTTTAATTGCTCTATTCTTTTGTAAGGCATTATCTGCTCTCTTGAACCAACTTTCTTTGCTATCCATACTTTTTTTAATTTGTTCTGTTCTAACTTGTTTTAAAATACTGTTACTGGTTTCAATATTTCTTTTTTGTTTCTTTGCCTTTTTATCTGTTCTAACATTGATTGATGTTATTGAAATTGGATATAATCCATTTGTTTTTAGTTTGTTTAGTAGTGCAAATTTATTTGGTGAATCTGTTCTATACTCAACAACATCACCTGTTCTTGTTGCAGCTCTATATTTATATATAGGCATAATTACCCTCCATTCTGCAATAATTAAAATCTACATTCTTTTCATTTTCATTTGCATTATTGTTCTGTTTAATATTTCTAAGTTCTTTTCTTCTAATTGTGATTTTGCTTGATCTAGTGTAATTTTATTATCAACATATAGTGTAGCTAAAGAATTTATTAAGCTTACATTTCCCTTTCCTAAGTTACTTTGTATAGCATCTTCAAGTTCTGATACACTAAATTTATCTTTTCGTATACATCCTGCAACAACATTATCAACAACCATAACCTCTGGAAGTAATACTAGTTTATCATCAATTCCTTTTAATAATCTTTGTGATACAATTAGTTTTAAAAGTGATGCAAGCAAATATTTAACTGAGCCCTGATCTCTTATTTCATAAAAGTTTATTATTCTATCAATTGTCTCTGCACAAGATTTTGTATGTAGAGTTCCTAATACTAAGTGACCAGATTCTGCCATATCTATTGCCGCTTCCATAGTTTCTTTGTCTCTAATCTCTCCTATTACCAGGATATCACAGTCCTCTCTTAATGCATTTTTTACACCATCTCTATATGTTAAGACATCCTTACCTGTCCCTACTTCTTTTTGTACTACAAGAGATTGTTTTGAAGTATGTTTATATTCAACTGGTTTTTCTAGTGAAAGAATTTTTTTGTTAACATTTTCATTTACTTCATTAATTAATGCATTTAATGTTGTTGTTTTACCAGAGTTAGTTTTACCTGTTACAAGAATTAGTCCTTGTGGTTGATACATCATTCTTCTTACTACATCTGGAACTCCTAGTTCTTCAAATTTTGGAAGTTCATTTTTTATAATTCTTAAAGTTGCTATAGGAATTTCATCAGCTGATGAAATATTCCCTCTAAATCTTACTCCATCAAATTCATAAGAAAAATCTATTTTTCTTGTTGTATGATATTCTTCATCTTTTTCCAAGCTTCCCCTTACAAAATAATCATACATTTCATACATATCATCTTCTTGCAAAATATCCTGATCTTCCATTTCATTTAAAGATTTTGATATTCTTAGCATTGGTCTTTTCCCCATTACTAAATGTATATCTGATGCATTTGATCTTATTGCTTCTTTTAAAATTTGGTCTAAATTTATCATAAAATATCTCCCCAACTAATATAATATTACTTTTTTGTTTACTTCTTCTAACGTTGTAACACCTTGAAGTACCTTATTAATACCATCAACAACTAATGGTCTATATCCATCTTTTAATGCTTGTCTTCTAACCTCTAAACTTGATGCTCCATTGATTATTAATTCTTTTAAATCATCTGTTAACGTTAAAATTTCAAATATACCGATTCTTTCAAAATATCCTGAATTGTTACAATATTTACAACCTGATGGTGTATAAGTAAATTTATCGCTAAAATCAACTTCCATATCATATTTTTTTAGCACATTATTAATAATTTCTTTTTCTTTATCAGTAAACTCTCTCTTAATAGCACATTTTGGGCAAATTTTTCTTACCAATCTTTGTGATATAGATGTTGCTAATGTACTTGAAATATCATAATTTGATATACCCATTTTTCTAAGTCTTGTAATAACCTCTATACTGTCTATTGTATGGATTGTAGATAAAACATAGTGACCTGTTTGTCCTGCTTGCATTGCAATTTCTGCAGTTTCTTTATCTCTTATTTCTCCTACAAGAACAATATCGGGGTCTTGTCTTAGAACAGTTCTTAATGAATCGGAAAATCTTAATCTTTCTGATATTTCAATTTGATTTAATCCAGGAATTCTAATTTCGACTGGGTCTTCAATTGTTGTAATGTTAATGCTTGGATTATTCAAGTAATCAATTATACTATAAAGGGTTGTTGTTTTACCTTCACCTGTTGGTGCAGCTATAACTGTTATACTGTTTCTTCTGTTTAATTTTTTTCTAATTTCTTCATCAGTTTGGTTAAAACCAAGTTCTGCTAACCCTCTAATATTCATGTTTTTCTTTAGTAATCTTAAAACAAATTTTTCTCCAAATATATTCTTTTGTGAAGACACACGAATATTATAATCTGGGTAAAGTGTAATTCTACCATCTTGAGATTCCTGCTTTTCTTGGAACATATTTGATATTGATTTTAATCTACCAACTATTTGATTTTGCTTTTCTTTATTTATTTCAGTTGCTTTAACTAGTTCTCCATCTATTCTATATCTAACTCTAATTGATTCCTCTAATGGCTCAATATGAATATCACTTGCCCTCTTTTTCATACCAGATTTTATGATGCTATCTACTAGAGTTGTTGCATCTTCGCCCGCATCTATATGATCTGAATCGGTTCCTTCAAGTGAGTTTAATACATTAATAATATTTCTCTCGAAAGTTACAAATTTTTCCATTGTGTAACCTTTATTTAAGAAAATAAGCCTGATTGCTTCTGCTGCAGAATTGCTACTATTGTCTGAGAAGCACACCTTTATCTTATCTCCATTAATTTCAAATGGGACTGCTAAATATTTTTTTGCCATGTCTAATGAAATGTATTTTTTTATGTCTATTTTTACATCATTATTTGAGAACATTATTGTCTTCTCTCCAAGTATTTCCCCCAATACTTGTAAAAGAACAAATTGATCACATAAATTTAAAATACTTATAATATCAATTATTTTTTTATTTGGGTTTCTTCTCTGATATTCCAATGCCTTATCAATATCAGATTGTGTCAAAATTCCTCTTTTTACTAATTCAATTCCAATTGGACCTCTTCTTCTTGAATCCATATTGTAGACTCCTTTCATTTGTTTATATACTTATTATAATATATTTGTTGAATTTTGAAAATCAATTTTTATATATTGCATAAAATTTCCAAACTATTTTTCTAACATTTTCTTTACCTCTTGCGAACTTGCTTTTTTTAACCTTGATATCTCTGTTTTATAAGTTTTATTATCAAATTCATTTTCTATTGAAATTGTAACTGTCTTTACCAAATCTAAATGTTCGCCTTCTTCAGTCGGAGTATATTTTTCAACTTTCACTTTAACTTTATTGGGTGTTGTTAAAGTATCAAAAGATGTTCCTGCGCTAATTTTTCCTGGATCAATTTCATTAATATATGCAATCAATTTATCCTGAGTCACGTCTTCATAGCTACTTTTCTCAACATACTCAAAGATTTGCGTAGCTAGGCTAATTTGTTGACTATTGATTTTTATTTTGTATTTCTCAGTTGAAATTTTGCTTATCAGCGATGTAATAATTCCAACAAATAGAAGAACAATTAAAATTGCAATAATTGCATCAGTTACAACTATTCCATTTTGTTTTTTACTCTTTACTCTAATTAACTTATACTTGTCCATTTTCCCCCTCGCTTTGATATTTTATAGTAAAATCATTGTAATTTCAGCAACTCCAATAGCCATAAATATTGCAAACGACAAAACTTTTACTATTTCATTTGTTTTTTTAGAATTATTCAACATTGCTAAAATTCCTAGCGAAACAATATATATAGCATATCTATATATACTAGTATTCAATATGTATAGATATATCATATATGCACCTTCTACAATAATTCCAAAATTGAATACTGATTTTTGAATTTTTTTATGTTCCTTGAAAATCCCTATAATAATAAAAATTGTACTAAAGAATAACATTCCAAAAACTAATGCTACAACTTTTTTATACTCAATATTAAGTAAGTCAATGTTTAAACCTATTCCATATAATAAGAAAGCTAACCCAGATGATATCTCTAAAATAAGATATCTTGGTCTTATTTTTTCCTTACAGTATCTACATTTTCCACCCAATGCTATGTAGCTTAATATTGGAATTAAATCCCAAAAGTTTAATTTGTGATTGCATTTAGGGCAATAAGATCTCGTATGAGTTATATCTTGTTTTAAAGGAATTCTATATACCGCTAAAGTATAGAAACTACCAAGTGTTGCACCAATTGCAAACATAAAAATATAAAATATAGTATTCAACTCTCTCACCTTTTTATTTAAATAGGCATATACATATTTTATGCATATGCCCATGTTAAATCTAACAAAATTATTTTGATAATCCAGCTTTGTTTACATAGTATTCAACACTGTGGTTTTTTCCATCAGATCCTTTTATTATATTACCTTCACCAATGTTAGATTCGTTTGCAGCTTCTTGTTTATATTTTTCACCAGTTTTTTCTGCTGTTCCTAAAATATTAGAATTTATAACAACAGCTACTGAAACAGCTACTAATATTAACATAACAATGATTGTTATGATTAAAGCAACTAAAGTAATACCTTTTTGATTCTTCATTTGTTTTCACCCCCTCTTTTAGTATATTTTTTGTATATATTTATTTTATAAATATTACCTAAAATTAAATTATTTAACTACATTATTTAAGAATTTACCTCCTGAAGGATTTTGAGAACCTGATCCTGTTGAGTTAGATGCATTTGTATTATTACTTGATGAACCTGATTCTGTTGATGTTGCATCTATCTTGTCAAATGGATTTGTTCTACCTTTAATGTAGTCATTATTCCTTTCATGTATTTTTAGATCATCACTAGTTACTCTATATACTTTTATTATATTTTGTCCTTCAGACGATTGAAGTGTTTCTTCTAACTCTTTTTGCATATCTTGTGGTAAGGTATATTCTGCAACTTGACTTGGTATCTTTTTCGTAGATGGTCTATAATCATAAAACAATATCCCTAATATCAATAATATTGTTATTACCAAAAGTAATATTATTATTATTTCCTTAATTATAGATTTAACCATATTTTTTCTCCTTAATTAAATTCTATTTCTACTCCCTCAACTTTAAATGTTGCTGTTAATTTATCAACCCTAACTGAAGTTGTAGATGTTGTTGTTTGCGTTGTTTGGTTCTGGTCATCTGTATTTTTTGTATTTGATGTAGTGTTATTGTTTGTATCATTGTTCGTTGTGGTTGTTGCTACATATGGTGTTAATTTAAAATTTAGTATTTTAAATCCAAGAGTATCATCTTTTTCAATATCATATATAAAATCTGTGATTCCTATATATTCGCCAGCAACTGTGATATTCAAATCATATAATCCTTTTGAAGCTGCATCTACAACTTCAAGTTTTAATTCTACATTCTCATTTTTTGCATAATTTTCTAAAGCTATCCAAAGTCTTTCAATTTTATAATTCTTAATGCTTACTCCACCTAAATCAACATTTCCAGAAACATATTCCATTTTATTTTGATATTTCTTCTTGACAATTTTAAGTTTTTCCATTGAATCGTCAAGTTTGTTTACTTCATTTGGATAGTCCTGATTATTTAACTGTTTAGCATTATTTATCTTTTGTTCTAATTCAGAGTTCAAGTTTTTAATATCATTTATGTTTTTGCTTTTCCATTCCCCAATGTTTATATTTTTAAATACTACAAAAAACGTTAAAATCACAATTAGAACTATTAAAATTGATATTAAAACTTTTTTCATTTTTTCTCCCTTTCTTTTAGTATGGTAATTTACCTGTTATAGTAATGCTTATTAGCTCACCTGGTTTTGTACCTCTTGTTGATATAATATCTGTTAATATTCCTTCTTCTTCTAATGCTGCTTTAAAATATCCTAATTGGTCGTATTTTTCTGCTTGTGCAGTAATTACTATATCTTTTCCTGATTGGTTTTCAATTGATAGTAATTGTACTCCAACTGGTATATTATACATGATTTTATTTAGTAAGTTTGGTATAGCATTTTTACTTGAATATTCTTCGCTAACTTTTGAATTAGCTTCATCTATTTTGTCTACTAATTTTTGATATTCTGAAGTTCTTGCATTTACAAGTGAATTATATTTTGTTACCTTATCAATCTCTTTCTTGCTATTTTCTATAATTGTGTCTGCGGAAGCCATTTTTTCCTTGATTTGCTTTGATAAAACTTCAGTTACCCCGACAAACAAGATTATAACAATCATTAATCCTGCTACAATTGTAAGCAATGTTCTGTCCCCAAAATCTAATTCCATATTAGCAATTTCTCTTAGTGATGCTCTGTTGAAAGTGCTTGATTTTCTGCCTTTAATTTTTGTATTTGAATTTTTCTTACCAACGTCACTTGTTAGTATTGCCATGATTTTCTGAAAATTCATTTTGCTCTCATCAAAGTTAATATTTTGTTTTTTGCTATCTAATCCTTGTATAGCTAAGGATATTGCTGAATTTACCTCTATGTAGTCTTTTATATTTATTTTTACATTTGTTTTTTCAATAAAGTAAGGAACTAATATTTCGCATTTTTTATCTATCCAAGCTTCTTGGAATAGTAAATCTATGTTATTGATAACAAGCCCCATTCCAGTTAGATATATGCTAGTTACATCCACTCCATTTTTTGCTACAATATCCTTGATTTGATTAATAATTTCAAATAATATTGTAATTATATCGTCTAAGTATTCATTACCTTCAACCTTTAAGTTTTGTCCTGATTTTGTATAAACAGTAGTATTTTTGCAAATCTCATAAGCTTTTTGTATTGAGTTTTCTCTTTCTTCTATAAGGCGAAGTATTTTACCCATACCTGTTTCAATTTTATCTACACTAAATACTTTTCCGTTAATTACTGTTGTAACTTCTGTTTCGTCCTCTAAGTTTACAATCAGGCAGTCTTCTTGTATAAGGACTGGATTTAAGTTAGGTATTGTAATTGCTATTGGTGATACATTTTGAATTTTGAATTTATCTAGTATTTGTAATCTTTGTACAACATTTGACTTATCAACATAGGTATATAGAACTCTTAATTTATCTCTATCGTCTTTATCTGGCGCATATATTTTTCTGTATTCAAGAGTATTTTTATTTTGATTATTGTTGTTGCAAAAGAATTCAAATTCGGTATCCATTGCTTTTTCTAGATCTTGAGCTTTAAGTAATGCAAACACATTTGAATACGTATATTTTTCATTATCTATATTTATGCTTATAGGAACTTGAAAACTGTATGTCTCTTTTACTATTTGCTCAATTGTTTTTTCAATGTCTCCATCATAGAATTTTACTCCATATGCTTCAACTTTAAAGCTATTACGATCTTTAGAAACTTTGGCATATTTAATTAGATTTTTTTGTACATAAATTCCTAAACAACCTTGCATTTTTATCTCCTTAGTTCTACATTTTATATACTTTTATTTTAAACTATTTTTTTTTATAGTCAATACTTTTGTCGAAAATGTAATATAATTGTAATATTTTCGTAATATTTTTTTCATATTTTAACGCATAATTTTTTATTAACATGTAAATGATATATTTGTATTATTTTTACTCTTGTTACGGAGGTAATTTTCTTATGGGTACTGAAAAACATTTAAAATTAACTGGTTCTTCTGAGGTTTCATGGAAAGATGCTATTGTAAAAACTATTGAAGGAGCTTCAAAAACTGTTGATTATTTAACTTCTGTTACAGTTCTTGAACAGAAAGCAAGAATTGACGGAAATAAAATTGTTGAATATTTTGCAACAATAGATTTAGGCTTTAACATTGATAGCTCAAGGGGGTGATTTATTTTGAAGCCAATTAATACAAATAAAGAATATCAAACTTATGTTGATAAAAAATCACCAAATTCCCCAATTTTAAAGAATTGCTTTAATAGTTTTTGGGTTGGTGGTTTGATATGTGTTATAGGTCAAATTATTTTGGAAATATGCAAATATAGAGGTTTAGAATTAGAAATGAGTTACACTATTGTTTCAATTTCTTTAATATTCGTAAGTGCATTTTTAACTTCTCTTAACCTATTTAATAAAATTGGAAAATTTGCAGGCGCAGGTTCTCTAGTTCCCATTACAGGTTTTGCAAATTCAATTGTTTCTCCATCTATTGAATATAAATCCGAAGGTTATGTTATGGGTGTTGGTGCTAAAATGTTTACTGTTGCAGGGCCTGTTCTTGTCTACGGAATTTCAACTTCTATTATAGTTGGTTTATGTTATTTAATATTTATGGGTATATAGAAAGGAATGTGATTAAATGAAACGACTAGGAAGCCAAACTTTAAAGTTTGATAACCCTATAACAATTTTAGAAACAGCCTCTATTGTTGGTCCTAAAGAAGCTGATGGACCAATGGCTGATTATTTTGATAAGTGTTTAACTGATGAATTTTGGGAAGAAAAAACTTGGGAAAAAGCCGAAAGTAAGATTATAAAAGAAACAGTAAATATGAATATTATGAAAGCTGGAATTTCTTCTACAGATATTAATTACTGTTTTGCAGGTGATTTACTTAACCAATGTATATCTTCAAGTTTTGGTTTAAGAGAACTTGGAATTCCATTATATGGCATATTTGGAGCTTGTTCAACCTTTGTTGAAGGTATGCAACTTTCATCAATTTTTATTGATGGTGGTGCTGCAGATAAATGTATTGCATCTGCATCAAGTCACTTTTGTAGTGCAGAAAAACAATTTAGATTTCCACTAGAACTTGGAAACCAAAGACCTCCAACATCTCAGTGGACCGTTACGGGTGCTGGTTCTGCAATTCTTTCAAAGTGTGGAAACGGACCATATGTAACATATATTACAACTGGTAAAGTAATTGATATGGGAATTAAAGATGCTAACAACATGGGAGCTGCAATGGCCCCTGCTGCCTTAGATACATTAATTGCTCATTTCAAAGATACAGGAAGAAATCCAAGTTATTATGATGCGATTTTGACAGGTGACTTAGGTCATATTGGTAAAGAAATTCTTACAGAACTTGCAGAAACAAAAGGCTATAATATAAAGTCAAATTACAATGACTGTGGAATTTTAATGTTTGACAAAGCAACTCAAGATACTCACTCTGGTGGTAGTGGCTGTGCATGTTGTGCTACAATTTTCTCTGGATATTTATTTAATAAATTAAAACAAAAAGAGTTAAAAAAAATTCTGCTAATAGCCACAGGTGCTTTAACTAATGCAACTAGTAACCAACAAGGCGAAAGTATTCCCGGAATTGCTCATGCTATAGCTATTGAAACAGATATATAGATGGAGGTTAAAAATGGTTCAAAATTTTTTTAATAATTTAGATTGGATGCTACTTTTAAGAGCCTTTCTTGTAGGTGGTGCAATATGTGTTATAGGTCAAATTCTTATAGATAAAACAAAGCTTACTCCTGCAAGAATACTCGTAACTTTTGTAACAGTTGGTGCAATTTTAGGTGGTTTAGGAATTTACCAAAAGCTAGTTGATTTTGCTGGTTGTGGTGCAACAGTTCCACTAACTGGTTTTGGAAATTTACTTGCAAAAGGAGCTATAAAAAAGGCTGAAACAGATGGTTTTATTGGTGCATTTACAGGTGGTACGGCTGCCGCTGCTGGTGGAATTGCTGCTGCAATATTCTTTGGATACATTGCTTCACTTGTTGCAAAACCCAAAATGAAAAAGCAATAATATTATATTTTAGAAGAACACAGAGGGTTCTGTGTTCTTCTGTTTTATGTGAACTTGATTTTAAATTTATTATCATGTATAATATTAAAATGTATAAAATATTAAAGAGGAGCGTTAGAATGAAAAAAGAAATTCAAAAATTTGATAATATAAAAGAAATCATATATCACTCTGCAACTGTTTATTCTGATAACATTGCATTTACAACTAAAATAAAAACTGATGGTAATACTGAATATATAAACCATACATACTTTAAATTATTAGAAGATATTAACTCATTTGGAACAGCTTTATATAAACTAGGCTTGCAAGATTCAAGAGTTGCTGTAATTGGCCATAATTCATATGAATGGGCCGTTGCACATCTTAGCAATTTGCTTGGTAATATTGTATCTGTTCCTTTAGATAAAGGCTTACAACTTGGCGAGCTTGAAAATTCATTACTTAGAAGCGAAGTTCAAGCTGTTGTTTTTGATGAAAAGCTAAAAGATTTTATGAAGACCATAAAGGAAAATGGTAAAACACATATTAAATACTTCATTTGTACTACAAAAGAACCAGACTTTCTATATTTTTATGATTTACTTAAAAGTGGTAGAAATGACTTAGAAAATGGCTACTTAGAGTATGTTGATTGCAAAATAGATTCTCAAAAAATGAGTATTTTACTTTTTACCTCTGGTACAACATCAAAATCAAAAGCAGTAATGCTTAATCAAAATGGAATTGCAACAAATATTTATGATATGCAATTAGTAGAAACTTTCTATCCTACTGATGTTAATATTGCATTTTTACCATATCATCATATTTTTGGTTCTACTGGAATGCTTGTTATGCTTGCCTCTGGTATGAAAACTGTTTTCCCTGATGGTTTAAAATATATTCAAAAGAACTTAGTTGAATACAAAGTTTCAGTTTTTGTTGGTGTTCCTGTTCTTATTGATAAAATGCATTCTGCAATTATGAAAGAAGTTGAAAAACAAGGCAAAACAAAACTTATAAATACAATGATACATATTAGTAATTTCCTTATGAAGTTACACATAGATGTTAGAAGAAAGTTATTTAAACCTTTAATTAAAGCATTAGGTGGAAATATGCGTTTTATAATTTCTGGTGGTGCTCCATTAGATAAGAAAACTTCAAAATGGTTTAATGATATTGGAATACACTTAGTTCAAGGCTATGGCTTAACAGAAACTTCCCCTGTTATTGCTGCAGAAGATGATGTTTCTTTACGTACAAATTCTGTAGGTAAAATTATGAAAAGTATAGAAGTTAGAATTGAAAACAAAGATGCTGATGGAATGGGCGAAATTGTAGTAAAAGGGCCAAATGTAATGCTTGGATATTATAACGAGCCAGAACTTACAAATGAAGTTTTGAAAAAAGGTTGGTTCCATACTGGAGATTTAGGCTATATAGATAAAGATGGATTCCTATTTATTACCGGACGAAAAAAAGATATGATAGTTTTAAGAAATGGTAAAAAAGTCTTCCCAGAAGAAATTGAAGTATTAATAAATAGATTAGAAGAAGTTGAAGAATCTTTTGTTTATGGTATGCCAAGTAAAGATGATACAAATGATATAAAAATTGCAGCTGAAGTTGTTGTAAATAAAACTGCTTTCAAATCTAAACACCCTGATTTAACAGAAAAAGATTATCATGATGTTATTTGGAATGAAATAAAGGAAATTAATAAAACACTTCCTATTTACAAATATATTAAACATTTAAGTTTATCAAATGAACCACTTATAAAAACTACAACAAACAAAATAAAAAGAAAAGAAGAATTAAAAAAAGTTTTAGAAAGAAAATAAATAAAAGCCCCTATTTTAGGGGTTTTATTTATATTACATATTTTCTTTTCCTGCTTTTATTAAGCCAACAAATAATGGTTGTGGTCTATTAGGTCTAGATTTAAACTCTGGGTGAAATTGTCCTGCTATAAAGTATTTATGTTCTGGCAACTCAACTATTTCAACAAGTTCTCCATCTGGTGATGTTCCTGAACAAATTAAACCTGCTTTTTCCATTTGTTCTTTGTATGAATTGTTGTATTCAAATCTATGTCTATGTCTTTCGTTTATTTCTGTTTTGCCATATAATCTTTCTGCCAAACTTCCTTTTTTCAGTACACAAGGATAACTTCCAAGTCTCATTGTTCCACCTTTTTTGTAAATTCCTTTTTGTTCTTCCATAATATGTATAACATTATTTTTACCATTAGGTGCAAACTCTTCAGAATTTGCATCTTTTAATCCTAAAACATCTCTTGCAAATTCTACTACTGCCATTTGCATACCTAAACAAATTCCTAAGAAAGGTACATTGTTTTCTCTTGCATATTTTATTGCCTCAATCATTCCTTCAATTCCTCTGCTACCAAAGCCTCCAGGAACTAATATTGCATTATATTTGCTTAAAACATCTTTTACATTCTTCTCATTTATGGTCTCAGAATCAACAAAATCTATATCTACTTTAACATTGTTTGCAAAACCTGCATGTCTTAAGCTTTCTACAACAGAAAGATAAGAATCTTCTAGTTTTACATATTTTCCAACTATTGCAACCTTAACTGTTTTATCCTCAATATTTCTTATTTTATCAACAAGTTCTTCCCATTCTTTGTTATTTGGTTCTTGTTTTTCTAATTTTAAATGTCTACAAACTTCTTTTGTAAGTCCCTCTTCTTCTAGCATTAAAGGTACTGCATAAAGATTATCAACAGTTTTATTTTGTATTACACTTTCTGGTCTAACATTACAATATAAAGCAATTTTATTCTTCATGCCTTCCTCTATTGGAAGCTCTGATCTACAAACTAAAATATCTGGCTTAATTCCAAGTGATTGCAATTCTTTTACAGAGTGTTGTGTTGGCTTTGATTTTAACTCATTTGAACCAGCTATATATGGAAGTAAAGTTACGTGAATATATAAAACATCTTCTGGGGCTTTTTCAATACCTACCTGACGTATAGCTTCAATAAAAGATAAACCTTCAATATCTCCTATTGTTCCACCAATTTCTGTTATAACAATATCAATATCCTCATCTTCAAACTTATAAATTCTTTCCTTAATTTCATTTGTAATATGTGGAATAACTTGAACTGTTTTTCCTAAATACTCCCCTCTTCTTTCCTTCTCTATTACAGATGAATATATCTTTCCTGTTGTTACACTTGAATTTTTAGTTAAATTTTCATCAATAAATCTTTCATAATGGCCTAGGTCCAAATCAGTTTCAGCACCATCATCTGTTACAAAAACTTCCCCATGCTCAATTGGGCTCATTGTACCTGGATCTATATTAATATATGGGTCCATTTTTTGAATAGTAACTTTATACCCTCTATTTTTCAAAAGTCTTCCCAAAGATGCTGCAGTTATGCCCTTTCCAAGTCCTGAAACAACTCCTCCTGTTACAAAAATGTACTTCGTACTCATTCTAATTCCTCCTATTTTTACACAAACAAAAAAAAGATTTAAAAAATACCTTTTAGGGGTTTTTTTTAAATCTACTTTAATAGTATAACATTAAAACTTACATTAATCAACATTTTTTGAGAAAAAAGTTGAAATTATAGTTACTTATCCACAATGTTCACAATGATGTTCTTTTAAATTACATTTTGCTTTTATTTCTTCTTCTGTTAGTTTTCCTTCTCTTCTATAATAGTCCGCTATTGCTTCATGTATTGCTTCTTCTGCTAATACTGAGCAGTGTAGTTTTACTGGTGGTAGGCCGTCTAATGCTTTTACTACATCACTGTTTTTAAGTGCAAGTGCTTCTTCTACAGTTTTACCTTTGATCATTTCTGTTGATATACTACTTGTTGCTATTGCTGCTCCACAGCCAAATGTTTTGAATTTTACATCTGTTATTATATTATTTTCAACCTTTATAAATATTTTCATAATATCCCCGCAGACAGGGTTTCCAACTTCTCCTATGCCTGATGCATCTTCTATTTTTCCAACATTTCTGGGGTGTGTGTAATGGTCTACAACTTTATCTGAATAATCCATTTAAACTTTTCCTCCTTCTATAAATTCTTCCCATAATGGTGACATTTCTCTTAGCCTATTTACTATTTCTACTAGGTTTTCTACTAAATAATCTATTTCCTCTTTGGTGTTATATTTTCCTATTGAAATTCTAAGTGAACCATGCGCAATTTCATGTGGCAAGCCTATTGCAAGCAATACATGTGATGGGTCTAAAGAGCCTGATGTACATGCACTTCCACTTGATGCACATATTCCTTTTAAGTCTAGGTTTAAAAGCAAGCCTTCTCCTTCGATAAATCTAAAAGAAATATTGCTGTTACCAGGAAGCCTATTATTTATATCTCCATTTATCTTCATATATGGTATTTTTGCTTTTACTTCTGATTCGTAATAATCCCTAAGTTCTTTGATTTTCTTGTTATGCTCGTCCATTGTATTATATGCACGTTCCAAAGCACTTGCTAACCCTACTATTCCTGGTACATTTTCTGTTCCCGCTCTTTTATTTCTTTCTTGATGTCCTCCTGCTACAAATTTTTGGAAGTTAACACCAGTTCTCATATAAAGAACACCTATACCTTTTGGTCCATAGAATTTGTGTCCAGATAAAGATAAACTATCAATATTTAACTCTTGAACATTAATTTTTAGATTTCCTACAGCTTGTACTGCATCTGTGTGGAAATAGATTTTGTGTTCTTTTGCAATTTTTCCTATTTCTTTTATTGGTTCAATTGTTCCTATCTCGTTATTTGCAAACATTACTGAAATTAATATTGTTGTTGGTCTTATTGCATTTTTTAGTTGTTCTAAATTAATTTGACCATTTTCATCAACTGAAATATAGCTTACTTCAAAGCCTTCTTTTTCAAGTTCTTTACATGTTTCTAAAATTGCAGGGTGTTCTATTTTTGAAGTAATAATGTGATTTCCTTTATTTTTATTTGCATGAGCAATTCCTTTAATAGCTGTGTTATCACTTTCACTTCCTCCTGCTGTAAAATAAATTTCTGTAGGTTTGCAATTTAAAACCTTTGCAACCTTTTCTCTTGCTTCCTCAACAGCTTTTCTTGATTCTCTACCAAGTTTATATATAGAAGAAGCATTGCCATAATACTCTGTTAAATATGGCATCATATCTTCTAAAACCTTTTCATCTAATTTTGTTGTAGCACTATTATCAAAATATACGTTTTCCATAATTCTCCTCTTTTCATACTAAGCTAGTATGAATTATACAACTTAATTCCTACTTTGTCAATAGGTTTTAAGAGAAAATTTTATGCCTTAATAAGTTTTCTTCTTAAAAAGGCATGTTTTTGCTTTTATTTTAATAAATCTTCCAATGTTTTGCTATCTATGTAGTCATTTATAACATCATCTAAACCTTTCCAAAATGAATAGGTTTTGCATATTTGTTTTCTTTGGCAAACTCCATCTTCTGTTAAGCAAATTATTGGTGCTAGGTCTCCTTCTGTTGCTCTTAGAATATCTCCTACTATATAGTCTTTTGGCTCTTTTGCAAGTTTATATCCACCTGAATTTCCTCTGGCTATTTCTAAAAAACCTGCTTTGTTTAGTAGTGCAACTATTTGTTCTAAATATTTAACTGTTATATCTTGCCTTTTGGCTATTTCTTTTAGTGCTATAAAGTTTCCGTCTGAATTTAATGCTAAATCTATCATTACTCTTAAGGCATATCTGCCTTTTGTTGATATTTTCATTTTGTGCCTCCTATATTTCATACTACTATTGTATGATATCACAAAAGCGGATAATTATCAACTAATTATCCGCTTCTATTATTAAATTTCAAAAGTTTTATCCATTAAATTCAACTTTTTTGCCATCTACAATTTTTGAAACAAGCATTGCAGAGCTTGTGTTTCCAACAACATTTAGCATTGTTGCTGGGCAATCTATGATTGTTGCAATTACTGTAAGTATTGGTAATGCTGCAGCTGGATATCCCATCATGGTGATTATCATCATTTCTGAAATTGTTCCTCCACCAATTGGAACTGCTGTAACTAATAATGTTGCAACTAGAGAAACTAGTAAAATTTGCATAACTCCTCCAAATGTTGCTACATTTGTTCCAAATAAACATACTAGGAACATTACTTTAAACACTGAACCAATAATGCTTCCATCTTTATGTAAGTTTGTACCTAATGGTATAGATGTTTCTGCTATATCTTTTGAAACTCCCATCTTTTCAGTTGCTTCAATATTAACTGGAATTGAAGCACCACTTGAGCATGTTGCAAGAGCTGTTACTGTTGGTGGTATTACATGTTTCCAAAAAGCTTTAACTCCTTTTTTCTTTCCAGCAATAAATGCATAAATTGTGTACATTGCAAAGTAGTAAACTACTGATACAACTAAGTAAATTACAAATGTTTTTGCGTAACCTAGAGCAACACTTGCTCCAAAGCTACCAACTATTGCTGCGAAATAGCATCCTAAACCAATTGGCGCATAATACATAACTATTTTCAACAAATTCATTATAACTTCTGTTGCAGATTCTAAGAAATCTTGTACAGGCTTTGCTTTTTCACCTGACATTTTAATTGCACATCCAAATAGTATTGAGAAAATTACAAGAGCTATTAAATTATTTTTTGAAAGTAGTCCTGTAAAGTCTGATACTGTAATTGCAGAAACTGTTCTTTCAAGAATGTTTAAATCTTCTGTTTTTTTAACTTCTTCTTGGTTTTCTTCTAAAGAAGCTAAAATTTTTTGGCCATCTTCTACATTTACTAATTTAATAAATATTGTGCTAAGTAGACCTACAACAACTGCGATTATTGATGTTATAACAATAACTAGAATAATTGACCCCATAATTTTGCCTAAACGTTTTGGTTGTTTTATTCTTGCAATTGAAGTGCTGATTGTTAAAAATACCAATGGTACTATTATAACAAACATTAAATTTAAGAAAATGTCTCCAAATGGACTTAAAACGGTTGCACCCTCCTTCCATATTAAACCTATTATTGCCCCTATAATTATAGAAACTAGCAATATTACTGTCTGACCATAATGCTTGAAAAACTCTTTCATAGGTTCTCCTCCTTCCAATCCATTTTCTATATTATATACAAAAAGCTAAATAATGATTACTATTATTATAACTTCTTATATACGTTTAATATTATATCATACCCAATCATACTTTGAAAAGACCTAAATCGATAAAATTTGCCTTCTTTATTTTATAGCAAAAAATAACAGGAGTTTTTTACTCCTGTTATTCAGTAGATTAATGAATTTTTAAAGATGTGATAACAACATTCATATCTTTAAATGTTCTACAAACAAATTTGTCTTTTACATCAACCCACTTATCGGCTCCGATACGGCCAATTGCCATGATGTTGCCATTTCTGTCGTGCATTACTGCAACTCTGTCTCCATCATGAATCCAGGCTTCTTTGAATGCCATCTTGAACTTGTTGCATACATCTTCTGCTTTTTCTTCTTCCTCATCCAAATAGATTGTCGACAAATTCAGGAAGCCAAGGTATGAAGCTTCCTCAAAAGTAAGTCTCCATGCCCAAAAGCATCGATGTTCAAACCAGTATGGCTTTTCATTCAAACCTCTTATCCGAGCCGTTGAAATACCTACTTCTTTAAATCTCATTTTGTTTTTTCCTCCTCGTGTTTTTTTCGGTATTTTTTCAAACTTTGACTTCTCGCCACTATACAAATTATACCATACTTTACATAATATTTCAATTTTTAACTTGTTGTTCACTTTAGTATTACTTTTTCTTTCTTACTGAATATCCAAATGTTCCCACTTGCTTTCCCATCTCGAAATATCTGCCATTTGCATATGCAATTAGGTCACACTTTGAAATATCAAAAGCACCTTTTCCATCTATGTATTTTTCATCTGCATCTATTGATAATACATCAGCTATAAACATATCGTGTGACCCTAAAGGTCTTATTTCTTTTACTTTACATTCAATTGTTACAGGGCTTTCTTCAATTCCTGGGCAATTTATGTGATTAAGTTTTTGTTTTGTTAAATGCATTTCTTTAAATTTATCAACATCTCTGCCAGACTTTACTCCACACCAATCTGTTGCAAATACTAGTTTAAAGTTTGTTAAATTTATTGCAAATTCTCCTGTTTTTTTTATAATATCATGTGAATATCTTTCTGGTCTTACTGATATATAGACTTGTGCAGGGTTTGTATTTAAAATGCCTGTCCATGCAACTGTTATAATATTTGAATTTTTCATATCTCCAGAAGTTACCATTACTGCTGGAATTGGGTATACAAATGTACCTGGTTTCCATTCAACCTTACTCATTTTTAAAACCTCCTTCAAAATCTGGAACATACTCTTCCTCGTGTTCTCCGAGTTCTTGAATATATCCATTATCTAAATCTAATGAATATAAATAATTTTCAATTTCTTCGTATTCTTCTTTTGTAAGTTTCCTATTTATTTCTGGAAAATCTTTTGCCTTATTTGTTGGAAAATATTGTGCCATTACACTTACAAAAACCTTTTTATCTATATTATCATTAATCCATTTTAAAACGTCTTTTGAATTCTGTAGGTTATTTGGTAGTACCAAATGCCTTATTATTAGGCCCTTTTTCATCATTCCGTTTTCGTCCAGAACTGGGCTTCCTACTTGATTATACATTTCCTTAATTGCAGATGCTGCATTTTCGAAATAGTTCTTTACACCTGAGTACTTAAATGCTAAATCATCATCATAATATTTTAAGTCTGGCAAATAAATGTCAATATATCCATCTAGTTTCTTTATAGTTTCAACATTTTCGTATCCATTTGAATTATATACTATTGGAATTTTAAGCCCTTTATTTTTTGCAATTTTAATTGTTTCAATTATGTGATAAACATACATTGTTGGTGTAACTAAATTTATATTTTCAGCATTTTTGTTCTGTTCATCTATAAAAATCTCAGCAAGTTCTTCTATACTAATTTCTCTACCTAAGCCTTGTTGGCTGATTTTATAATTCTGGCAAAATACACAGTTCATATTACAGTTTGAGAAAAACACAGTTCCTGAGCCATTTTCTCCACTAATGCATGGTTCTTCAAAATTATGTATTGATGCCATTGCAAGTTTTATATTACCATTTGATTTGCATCTTCCTATATTTCCATTTAATCTATTTACACCACAATTGTGTGGGCAAATTTTGCATTTTTCTAATTCTTGCATATATTGTCTCCTATTATACTTTACATATATTTTATACCATAAATCACACGGAAAGTAAATATATATACAAAAACTCCCTCTTGATATTACTACCAAGAAGGAGTATTTAACTAACAAGGTCTAGTATTTTTTCTGCATTTACAAATGCTTAAAATTATTGTTAATACAAGAAGTATTGCAAGAATGATTGCTAAAACTATTATTGCTGCTAGTGCGGCTAATATTGTTGATGCAACTTCTGCTCCAATTATAATGCCTAAAACTAATGCTAGTAGTACTCCTAGTATTGCAGCTATAATTCCTAAACAATTATTTTTCTTGCATTTTGGTTTCTGTTCGTAACAATAACCATATTCTATAGATTCCATATACCTCAACTCCATATAACACCAAATTTAGTGTTATACTATATTGTATGCAATTTAGTTGTTTTTGTTACGATAGGTCGCAAAAAAGTAGCAATTTATTAATTACTACTTTTTTTCTTGTGGCTCCTTTGGTGAACAAGTATGCGAACTTTATACACACGAATTTTTAGCCATCTATCTTGATTTAATTTTGTTCAAATTGATAGTTTTAATTTAACATAACTTTTTATTTTTTTCAAGTTAATTTATTAAAAAGGTAACTCAAATTTATTATTTTTCATTACCTTTTCTAAAACATTCTTAGATTCTACATCTAAATTAGTTAGTTGTTCAATATATTCATCTTTCATCTTATATTCTTTTGGATTCCCATATGAAGTTGTACTTAGCACTTCTACCAATCCATGATAAATTACAATTCTTAATGCTGTATCATAATTTCTAGATAATTTAGAATTCAAAGTATTATCTTCTTCCCATAAACGTATTTTTTCTATTTCTTCACTCGCTTTCCATCTATCGCCTAATGTGAAAGAATACGTATCTAATATATATTTAAATAATAAAGCTTCAATTTCCTTGAATCCATCACTTTTTATTAACATCTCAATTTTATTTTCAGAAGGATTCTCTATTTGAGAGATTGAATTATTAACGACTCTTTCATATTTTGCTTTGATATTTTCAATTATTTCTTTCCCATATTTACTCATAGAAATTAAATCTCTAAATATGTTTATATCTAATTCACATCCAGCATACTCTTCATTGCAATTGGTATAATCATATTCATAAGTAATATATCCACTCTTTTCCAAAGTTATTTTGGCTTTCTCATAATCAAAATCATATTTTTTTGCATATTCTTTTATTTTTAATAAGTCTTCTGATTCATCAACATTTTGTGTTCCATAATCATATGTACTACAGTCGTTTAACTGATTTATTCTATTTTCAATAAAATAATTTAAAAATAATATTTCTTCATCAGTAAATTTATTATTTATAATCATCTTTTCAAAATCTGATATTTCTTGATCTTCTATCACAAATTCACTTGTTTTCTCTGCCATTTGATTTGCTTCAGTAATAAAATCATTAAATATTTCTTTCACACCTTTTACTAAATTAGGTTTTTCTATATAATCTTTTAAATATTTAAGCAATTTATATGTCTCATCTGCATTTGGTTTAAAAGCAATATAATGGCTATCTATAAAACCTTTCATATCATTATATGTTAAATTATTCAATAATATTGGTATGAACTTTTTATTAGAACACCACACTGCCCCCATTTCATTTAAGCAAAATTCACTTTTATAAAAATTAGGTGTCAACAAAAAAATAACTATTTCTGCTACATTAAGAGCTTTTTTTACTTCATCATGAAAATTTTTTCCTAGTTGCACTCCAGTATGATATGAAGATGAATAAAAAACATTTTTTTTATTTATCCCTAATTCTATTAATGCTTCAAGAAATCTTTCTCCTATTGGTGCATCTAAAGAAGCATGGCTAATAAAAATTTTTGGCAATATATCTTCTTCCATTTGTTTTCCTTTCATTACATTTTATTCTTCATTCCATTTAGATTCAATTGATATTATTGAAGCTGGCATTCCAACTATTTGAATATCAAATTTTAAGCTATTTTCAACATATGTAGATGCGTTGTGTATTCTAAAACTAAATTGCCATCCTTCATCTAAATATAATTCTATGGTATTGTTACTTTTTGGTTTAAAGTCAATATTAATAATTCTTGTTGGTAATTTAGCAATAGGTATAACAACTTTAGGTTTAGATTCTTTGCTAGCTTGATTAAGTGTTCCTCTTAAGTTATATGATTGAATTTGAGTAACTTTTTTATTATCAATACTAATCACTTTATAGAAATCAAATTCGCCTAATAAGTATTCTACCAATTTTTTAGGTAACTCTGGATGTTCATTATAGTTTCTTCTTATTTCATTTATAAAAGCTCTTAATAAAGGAACATATACATCGCTTTCTTTATCTTCCAATTCGCTCCATTTTAATCCTTGTTCCTTTTTTGAATTTATATATTTAAATATTGGTATTATATCATTCCAATATGAATCAGAACATTTTATTCCATACCATCTTTCTCCAAAATCAAGTCTTGGACCTAATCTACTATGTTTTACTGCAAAATGGTTATGTTTTATACTTAATCCTATTTCCCACCTTTCAGCATTCCTAATTATAATAATATCTCTAACATCTCCAACTTCACCTTCTTGATCCTTTTGCATTTTTAAAACCAAATAATCTATGCCTTTTTCTGTAATCATTGGCTCTAAATCAAAAATTGAATATGTAGCAGATAAAGCACTGTTTTCAAATATAATCTTTGTTTCTTCATCAATAATGTTCCAACATTCTTTAGCTGTTTCATATGTTGAATTTTTTTCGATCACCGATTTTCTGAATTTATTTATTTCTCTATTTAATGTTTCAATACAAATGTATTCATAAGCTCTTCCAAATACATTACTTTGATTACTCATATTTTACCTCCATCTATATTAATACTTTTTTTATAGCACTTGCTACTTCATATGCTAAATTAACAGGAACAGCATTTCCAATCATTTTATATGCATCATTTGTATTTTTATATATAAATTTGAAAGAATCTGGAAAACCTTGAATTCTGGCAATTTCTCTAATAGTCATTCTTCTGTATAAATTTTCTTTTCCTTCAACAAATCTACAATCATTCTTATCAACTTTTACCATCTTAGGAGCTTGCGGATGAAGTTGACATTGTCTTCCTGATGCTTGTACTGTAAATGCTTGTTCATCCCAACTCTTAACTCTATTACGACTCATAAAAATTGGAGAATAGCTTCCAGTAAAATATTCATTATTATTTATAGCTTCTGGATTATGTTGATTCTTATTTCCTGCTGGAACTGCTGTATCTTGTAAATCCCAAATAATATCTTTTAATGTTATTTTTTTATCGTCGTCTTCAGTAGAACCTTTTGGAAAATCAAACTTAATATTTAAATCTTTTCTAAATCCAATATAAAAAACCCTTTTTCTTTCTTGAGCTACACCATAATCTTTAGCATTAACCAAAGTAAGAGAAACATCATATCCACATTCTTTAAACATTTCTAAAATATTTTTTACTGCTTCTGAATGTCTGTCAGCTAGCATACCACTTACATTTTCAGCAAGAAAAAATTTAGGTTGTTTATTCTTTAATATACGAATATACTCATAAAATAGCTTTCCTCTATCATCCTCTATACCTTTTAATGAACCCGCTTCTGACCATGATTGACAAGGTGGACCTCCTATTATTCCATCAACTTCGGCTGGAAAATCATCTTCTTTAATATTTCTTATATCACCTTCTATTAATTTTGTTTTTGGATGGTTAACTTTAAATGTTTCCCATATATTCTTATCAAATTCATTGGCAACAGAAATATCAAATCCTGCTTTTTCAAAACCTAAATCTAAGCCACCGCATCCACTAAATAAGCTAATAACATTCATTTTACTTCATTTCCTTTCGTACATATTTAATCGTTTAATGCATTTTTTATATCTTGATAATTCCAATAATACGTTCCATTTTCAAAATACATCATAGCTATATGTGTTCCAATATTTCTTACCGCTTGTGGACATTTCAATTTGTCTATCTTAGTACTATTATATAATACTATAATTTTAATTCCAGCTTCAATTGCCTTTTCACATTCATATTGAATATAACTACGATAATCAACGGAATATCCTCGAGCACAAGCATATGTATGACTATTATAACTTCTACAATATTGACATCCACCTTTTGTTATTTTATTTGTATGTTCTCCAACTATTAATACAAAAGTTTTAGAACCATCCATACGCATTTTTAATGAAGCTTTTATTGAGCAATACAAACTATTATCACTTGATGTTTGTAAACTATGTGCATCTGAAAATGATAAACTCCAATATTCATTATTATTCCATTTATATAATTGATCCACAGCATTTTTATCATGATCAAAATCAGTCGCTATATATGTTCTTGTTCTTTATAAAGACATTAAAATTCCTCCTTTATTACATTCATATCTATTTTTTCTATAGAATCTTGTGTTAAAACAATTTTTATTCCTTGCTCTGATTGAAATTTACTAATACGTAATGTACATAATATACACTTTAAAAAATCTGTATAATTCTTATTTGATATTCCTTCTATTGTAGTAATTCCTCCTCCCAATAAAGGAATTACAATTGGTTGTGCAGCATAAACTCTTCTTATTTCAGCCCACATTCTAATAAGTAATTGCTCATATTCACCAATTTTTATATATGCGTTATTTTGCTCATTAAAATGTGAAAATGCAAGCATTAAAAAATCTTCATATTTAATTATTCTTCCTAAAGGATAAACATCTTTCCCCTTTACGCTCTTAGGTTTAAATAAAGAATCTTCTATTTTTGCTTCTTGTATTCTTAATTTTAAAGAATCTATATCTGTAACATAATTATCAATCATTTTCCCATTTAAAGAATTATGTGCAATAATAACATCGTCAACTTTAGTATCAAATCTCTCATTAAAAGGGATTATTTTTAGTCCAGATTCATTAAAAATATCTCCAACTTTTATTTCTACAGATATACCATTAATTGTTGTACTATATGACTTGTGTTTTCTCTTATTAATAATAACTCCCAATATAATTGAAAGAATTGTAAAAATTATAAATAAAATAATTCCACACTGCCACCATTTCCAATCACTATTAATATCTTTTAATGTATATCCCCAAATTCCAGCAATTGTACTAATTCCAGTAATAATAGAAAATGAATATTGTATACTTTTTTTTATTACTAATGGTATCTTTATCAATTTATACCTCCTCGTTATATTTATAAAACTTTTCATATTGTATCAAATTTTTTCCTTTTATTCAATAGAATTTCAGACAAAAATCTACCATTATTTATATACATTCACCAAATACATAGCAATTCTATTTTGTTCTTCTTTAGTAAATTCCATAATCTTTGACATTACAAACATAACAACTGTATGGTCATATATTCCTGAAAAGCTCATAACATATGTATTATCAATCTTTTTTAGCTTGCTATCCATCTTTTCAAACATTTCCTTTTTATTATAACTTGTATTTATAAACGAACTTGAAAACATAGCTACTCCTAGTCTTAATTTATCATTTATATTCATTTCTTTAATCATATTTATCATGTATTCTTCTCTTTTAAACATTTGTACCTCCTCTGTTTTATCTTAAATCATTTTTTCTATTCTTATTATTTTTACTTTTAATACTTTCTTGTTCTTTTACAGTTAAAACCTTTTTACTTATATCATGTATTATATCTGAATCGTTATTATCAAATATTCCATTTTTCTCTAAATCATCAGCAACTATAGTAAAACTCTTTTTATCTTCTGCAATATCACCTACACGTTCATCAAAAATCTTATCTTGAAATCTTTTTAATAACTTTTTCCAAAAGCCTTTAAAATATTCTAATTCTTTTTTTACTATTGTGATTGTTTGTTTTAGTTCCATAATAATACCATCTTTAAAATTAATCTCTTCTTTTAAATTTTTAATTTCTTCTTGTTGTACTTGAACAGTTCTAAATAATTCTCTATTTTCTGATTTTAAATTTTGATATGTACTTTCAATCTCTTCCATTGTAGTTTTTAATCTAGTCATTGATTTAAAACCCTTAATGCTTTTCTTTACATTTTCAGCAAAATCATCAACCATTCTAATATCTTCATTGGATATTTGCTTATTATTTTTGTTAAATGGCACTGGTTTTAATTTTTCCAATACTTTTTCAACATCTTCTGCCTTTACTTCTATATTCTCACATTCTTTATTTGCGTTATCAATTCTAACAACTTTATTTTTATCTCTATAATATCCTAAAGGACACGTTCCAGGTAAATGACCTGCTTTTATTGCTCCACCTAATCCAAATTTTGTTCTTTCTGAAACAATTTCTATTTCTAATTGTGAAAGTACAGTAAGCATTCTAATAAAAAATCTACCATTAGCTGTGCTAGTATCAACTTCATCTATATCACAAACCAAATAACAATCATTTTCTTCAAGTTTGGTAATTAATGCTTCTAAATCCTTAACAGAACGAGTTACTCTATCAAGCTTATAAGCCACAATACAATTAATTTTACCTTTCTTCATATCATTCATCATAGCTTGAAAACTTGGTCTATGTTCCATATCTTTTGCAGATATTTCTGCATCTTGATATATTTTATAAACTTTAAACTTTTTAAATTTGCAAAGTTCTTCTAATCGTTCTTGCTGTTCGCCTAAAGAAAATCCTTCTCTTGCTTGGTCTTCTGTACTTACACGAATATATATTCCTGTTATCATTTGTTTAGGTGCATCTTTTTCTATATTCATATTAGCCTCCCTTCTTCTAATCATAAAATACAAAAAAGAGCATTAGATAGCTTTTTATAACTAACTAATACTCTGTTATTATCATTATTATTTAATTGTAAAACTTAAAAGAAAAATCAAATAAACTTCATATTAGTTAATTATTAAACCATTTCTCGGAATCTTGTCATAGGATACTTATTAGTTAAATCATTTATATAGAAATAATCATGTTCATTAAAGAATAAATATAATTTATCCTTAATTACAACTTGATGTGGTTCTACATAAGCTAAATTCGTATTCTCAACAATTTTTAATCTTCCGTTCTTTTATCATTGGTTTACAATTTCTAAAAGTGCAAGCCCATTTAATTTTTGAACGTAGTTCTTCATTCATTTTGATTTGTTTCTTTACGATTTGAATCATATCACAAAAACCTCCTTTTTTCAAGCTTTTGAGACGATTCTATTTTATAACACTTAAATCTCAAATGAATTTTTTTAAATTTAGAGGAAATATTAAGATTTAAATGAAAAAAAAGAAAAGCTCAAATTTTTCAATTTGAACTTTTCTTCAATCTCTTTATTTTCGCTTACTACAAATAGTTCGACGAAAATATTTCATGGCTCCCCGTGTTGGACTTGAACCAACGACGCCCATCTCAAAACTAGTCATTTCAGTCTTTGCTTTCGCAAAGCTCTGAAATGCCAGTTTTAGCGTCTTTAAT
>USEM01000003.1 GCA_900553695.1 uncultured Clostridium sp.
TGTTGCTTCTGTACACTTATATTTTGCTTTATGGCCTGTTTCTGTTTGTTCATATTCTGCTACCGTTGTGCCTTTGCCATGGTTTTGGTATTTTGCTTCACATACTGTACATTTTCCTTCATTTGCATGGGTTCCTCCTGTATGTGCTTCTTCGTCTCCTTCATATGTTTCTGTACATGTTGCTTCTGTACACTTATATTTTGCTTTATGGCCTGTTTCTGTTTGTTCATATCCTGCTACTGTTGTGTCTTTTCCATGGTTTTGATATTTATATCCACACGTTGTACATTCCCCCCCATTTGCATGAGTTCCTCCTGTATGCGTACATAGTTTTCCACAAGATCTGCACGTTCCCGTTGTCGGATTCCAATCATGAACTCCTGTTGCTGGAATTGTTTCATTTAATAATTCATATCCACAAACAGTACAATACTCTCTACGAACTCCTGGGTTATTACACGTAGCATCTCGAGAAATAGTGTTTATTGTGTGTGCCTCACCTGATCCCTCTTGTTGATCACACTTTGCACAGTATAAATAATGAGTTGTAGAGCTTTTCCAATATGTTAACGTTCCTCCACATGTTGAACATGTTGCAGCAAAAGACTCATTTTGTAATGTTAAAACAGTTATTATAAAAATTATGGTAATTAATCCTGTTACAATTGATAACAATATTAAATTCTGACTTTTTTTCATTCTATTCTCCTTTTTATTAATAATCTTTCATTGTTAATTATACCAAAAAAATAAGAATTTGTGTTGATTATTGCAAAAATGTAATATTTTTGTAATAATCATGTAAAAAAGCTCTCTATTTAGTCTAGAGAGCTTTTATGTTTTAAAAAACATCTTTATATTTCTTCAAGCCAACTGCTGCTATTCCAAGTAATGCAATTGTTGCTGCAATTCCTATTGTTATAGTTGTTCCTGCACCTGTATTTGGAATTACTTTTCCTCCTGATGTATTGTTTCCGTTATTACTGTTATTGCCATTGTTACTGTTATTGCCATTATTACTATTGTTATTGTTGTTATCATTGCTTATTGTAGCTTTGCAATCTGTACATTTTCCGTTTGAACCTTTATTATGGTTTCCCGTTACATTTCTGTTACATTTATCACATGTTCCACTGTGTGTGCCATCTCCATTGTCTTTCCAATTTGTTACTGTATG
Organism: uncultured Clostridium sp.; assembly: GCA_900553695.1. GTDB lineage: Bacteria > Bacillota > Clostridia > TANB77 > CAG-508 > UMGS1781. Next base: position 1,178 of record USEM01000003.1, read on the forward strand.
TTTTTCTTTATCCTTTATTTCTCCACACTTTGTACATTCTTCCCAATGATTTGTTGAATCATTCTTTTGTACCCAATTATGTGTACATTCTTCTTGTGGCTTTGTTACTCCACAATCTTTACATTTATTACTTGAATTATAGCTATGGTTTGATGTTACTTTATAATTGCACTTTGTACATGTTTTTGTATGTGTGCCATTTCCATTATCTCTTGCTGCTGCCATAGTGTGTGTTCCTTTATTTTTAACTTCTCCACACTTTGTACATTCTTCCCAATGATTTGTTGAATCATTCTTTTGTACCCAATTATGTGTACATTCTTCTTGTGGTTTTGTTGCCCCACAATCTTTACAGTTGTTTCCTTCATATTCATGGTTTTTTGTCACTTTATATCCACATTTTGCACATGTTCCGCTATGTGTTTCATCACCATTATTCGTCCATGTTGTTATTGTGTGTGCTTCCTCATTTCTTTTTTTACCACATTTTGTACATTCTTCCCAATGATTTGTTGTATCATTCTTTTGTACCCAATTATGTTCACAGTCTGTTGCTGGTTTTGTTGCTCCACAATCTGTACATTTATTACTTGAATTATAGTTGTGGTTTGATGTTACCTTATAGTTGCATTTTGTACATGTTCCACTATGTGTTTCATCACCATTATTCGTCCATGTTGTTATTGTGTGCGCTTCCTCATTTCTTTTTTTACCACATTTTGTACATTCTTCCCAATGATTTGTTGTATCATTCTTTTGTACCCAATTATGTTCACAGTCTGTTGCTGGTTTTGTTGCTCCACAATCTGTACATTTATTACTTGAATTATAGTTGTGGTTTGATGTTACCTTATAGTTGCATTTTGTACATGTTCCACTATGTGTTTCATTTCCATTATCTGTCCATGTTGTTATTGTATGTGCTTCCTTATTTCTTGTTTCTCCACACTTTGTGCATTTTTCCCAATGGTTTATTGCATCATTATCTGTTGTCCAATTATGTTCACATGTTTGCACTGAGCCACATTTTGTACATTTGTTGTCTGATCCATAATTATGATCTTCTGTAACATTTTCATTACATTTCGTACATGTTCCGCTATGTTTTCCATTTCCATTATCTGTCCATGTTGTTACAGTATGATTTTCGCTTGCCTCATCATATGTATATGCACAACCAGCAAAGCTACATTCATAATATGGAGTATGTGTTGTTGATGTTATATCTTTATATTTTACTGTTGCTCCTTTTGAATGATTTTCATATTTATATCCACATGTTACACATGTTCCATTATTAGCATGTGTTGCTCCACTATGTGAACATGTTGCTCCACAAATTGTACATGTTCCTGTTGCACTATTCCAATTATGAGAACAAACTGCTCCACAGTCATAACATACTCCATTGGTCCAATTATGCATTGCTCTATCTGCATTGTTGCAAGAAGTACAATATCTTACATGGTAAATTTGGTTCTCTTGTTGCCAATTACCATATGTACAGTCCTCTTGTCCTGTTCCGTTACATGTAGTACAAACCATTTTGCAATTATGTTTATGATAATCAATATCAACATCTTCGTTTTCTAATAGTATTGGATCAGCTCCACCATAGGTAATAAATGTTTGCTTGTATCCACATCCACCTTTATCTGTCATACAATTTGAAACTTGATTTATTAACCCACATTTATCACATTTCCATATTGCTTGATGCATTACACTTTTGCCACATTTTGAACATGTTACTGTATATGACTCTGACCCTGGTTTCATTGTCGGAGTTCCTGTACATGGGATTTTTCCTGTTCCTTCACATTTAGAACAATTATGTGCATAAGTCTCCTTTCCGTGTTGTCATCATCATAATAATAAGTACTATTGCAAGTATGCCCAATATAACTGCTCCTACTAGTATATTTTGTTTTCTTTTCATAAAATCCACCATTCCTTTTACATTATCATTCGTATACTTTGGTTATATTTTATCAAAAAAAATCATTTTTGTGCTAATTATTGCATAATTGTCATACAAATGTCATATTTTCGTCATATTTTTCTGTTTTTGAACAAAAAATAAAGTACCCGTAATAATTTGTTCATTACGAGTACTTTATCTAATAATTAATTATTTTCTAATTTTTTTAATCTCATATAAGCTATTCCTGCTATTGCTGCAAAAGCTACTATTCCAATAATTACTGAAGAATTTGCTCCTGTATTTGGTATAACATTATTTGATGTGTTATTTTTTCCTGAATTATTGTTGTTACCATTATTATTGTTATTGCTTATTGTTGCTCCACATTTTGTACATTTGCCATCTGTTCCTTTTTCATGTTTCTCAGTTATTTTTCTATTGCATACTGTACAATTTCCACTATGTGTTCCATCTCCATTATCTTTCCATTCTTTTACTGTGTGTTTTGCTTTATCTTTTATTTCTCCACATTTTGTACATTCTTTCCAATGATTTGTTTCATCATCTTTTTGTTGCCAATCATGGTTGCATTTTGTGTTTGGTTTTGTTGCATCGCAGTCATCACATTTTCCATCATTATTATAATTGTGATTTTCTGTTATTTTATATCCACATTTTGTACATGTTTTGCTGTGTGTTCCATTTCCATTATCTTTCCATGCTGTCATTGTGTGTTTTGCTTTGTCTTTTATTTCTCCACATTTTGTACATTCATTCCAGTGATATGTATTGTCATTTGCAATTTTCCAATTATGTTCACATTCTGTAGATGGTTTTGTTGCTCCACAATCATCACATTTTCCATTATTATAGTTGTGGTTTTCTGTCATTTTATATCCACATTTTGTACATGTTCTGCTATGTGTTCCATTTCCGTTATCTTTCCATGCTGTCATTGTGTGTTTTGCTTTATTCTTTATTTCTCCACATTTTGTACATTTATCCCAATGATATGTGTTATCATATGCTCTTTCCCAATTGTGTTCACATTCTTCTATTGGTTTTGTTGCTCCACAATCTTTACATTTTCCATCTGTTCCATAATTATGATTTTTTGTAACTGTATATCCACATTTTGTACAAGTTCCACTGTGTGTTCCATTTCCATTATCTACCCATGTTGTTATTGTATGTGCTTCCATATTTCTTATATTGTTACATTTTGTACATTTTTCCCAATGGTTGTTTGCATTTTTTTCAATTACCCAAACATGTTCACATTCTGTAGATGGTTTTGTTGCTCCACAATCTTTACATTTTCCATCTGTTCCATAGTTGTGATTGTTTGTAACTTTATATCCACATTTTGTACAAGTTCCACTGTGTGTTCCATTTCCATTATTTGTCCATGATGTAATTATATGGTTTTCTGCATTTTCATTATATGTATATGTACATCCTGCAAAAGTACATTCATAATATGCTGTATGTGTTGTTCCTGTTATATCTTTGTATTTTACTGTTGTACCCTTACTATGTGTTTGATATTTGTATCCACATCTTGTGCATGTTCCATTGTTTGCATGTGTTCCTCCAATATGGCTACAAGTTTCACCACAGTTGTCGCATTTTCCTGTTGAAGAGTTCCAATTATGTGTACATCTGTATCCACAATCTCTACAAACTCCATTTATAAATCTGTGATTTGATTCTTCGAAGTTGTTACAAGTTCTTTCTGTGCAATATCTTCTATGTGTTGTAGAATTATATTGTTCCCAATCTCCAAATGTACAATTTACTTTTCCTGTTGCTTTACAATCAGGGCAAGGTATTGTGCAAAATCTGTGATAATTATTTGTTGAATTTTCATTTTCTAATATAAAATGTTTTCCATCATATGAAATTGAATTTCTCTTGTATCCACATCCACCACTTTCTTTTATACAATGCCAACTTTCATTAACTAAACCACATGTTGTACAGTAATAAATTGTATGATGTGCTTTATTCTTTTTACAGCTTGGACATTGTGCTGTGTATGTTTCAGATCCACTTCTTAATTGAGTTTTGCCAGGACATGGTATTCTTTTTTCTCCTTTGCATGTTGGGCATGTATGTTGTTGTTCTTTACCATATGCTTCTCTTCCTGTAGTCATCATGACCAAAATAAAAGACATAGCTAGTATTGCAAGTACTACTAATCCCATAACTAAAATTTGTTTCTTTCTCATAATCAAATTTCACCTTTCTTTTTATTTATTATTTGGTTTACAAAGTTTTACATAAAAACTTTACCTTAATTATATTAACATAATTTTCCTGTTTTGTAAAGTCTTTTTATGTAAATTTATCCAAAAATGTCAAAAAAATACAGAAATTTACATTATTTTAGGTTGTAAACTCCTGTATTTTTCTTTTGCTTAATATATATTATGTTTATTACTATTAAATTATGCGAAATCTTTTACTTCTTCTTGAATTTTATTCATGAAATTTTCTATGCTCATTTGACCAATGTCTCCATCTTTTCTTGAACGTACACCAACTGCATTGGCTTCCACTTCTTTATCTCCTAGTATAAGCATGTATGGTATTTTTTGCATTGTTGCTTCTCTTATTTTGTATCCTATTTTTTCGTCTCTTTCATCTAATTCTACTCTAATATCTGCATTTTTCAATGATTCTTTTACTTTTCTTGCATATTCTCTATGTGTTTCTGATAGTGGTAAAATCTTTACTTGTACTGGTGCTAGCCATGTTGGAAGTGCTCCCTTTGTTTCTTCTAGGTAGTATGCAATAAATCTATCTATACTTCCTAAAATTGCTCTATGAAGAACTACTGGTGTTTTCTTGCTTCCGTCTTTATCAATATATGATAAATTAAATTTCATTGGTAAGCAGAAATCTAATTGACATGTTGATAATGTATATTCATTTCCAACTGCTGGTTTAACTTGAACATCAAGTTTTGGTCCATAGAATGCTGCCTCTCCTATTTTTTCTTCGTATTCAATTCCTATATCGTCTAAAACGTGTCTTAATGTATCTTCTGCACTGTCCCACATTTCATCATCTGGGTGATATTTTACTTTGTCTGCTGGGTCTCTTAGTGATAATTCAAAGTGGTAATCTGTAATATTTAGTTCTTTATATACTTCTAGTATTAAGTCTACTACTGATTTGAATTCAGATTCTATTTGTTCTGGTGTTACAAATAGGTGTGCATCATTTTGGCAGAATGTTCTTACTCTTTCAATTCCTTTTAATGTTCCACTTGATTCAAATCTGCAATCTCTTGCAATTTCGCCTATTCTAATTGGTAAGTCTCTGTATGAATGAATTGTGTTTGCATATATCATCATATGATGTGGGCAGTTCATTGGTCTTAGAACAAATTCTTCTCCTTCAACTTCCATTTTAGGGAACATGTTATCTTTATAATGATCCCAATGTCCTGATGTTTTATATAATTCTACTGATGCAAGTGGTGGTGTTAAAACGTGTTTGTATTCTAGTTTCTTTTCTTTTCTTTTGATATAGTTTTCTAATATTTCCCATACTGCATAACCATTTGGTAAATACATTGGAAGTCCTTTTCCTACTAGGTCATGTGTCATGAATATGTTTAATTCTTTTCCAAGTTTTCTATGGTCTCTTTGTTTTGCTTCTTCTAGTTTTTGTAAATACTCTTCAAGTTCTGAAGCTTTTGGGAATGATATTCCATAAACTCTTTGAAGTGATTTGTTTCTAGAATCTCCTCTCCAATATGCTGCAGATTTAGCTGTTAGTTTTATTGCTTTAACTTTTCCTGTTGATGGTAAGTGTGGTCCACGGCATAAGTCCACGAATTCACCTTGTTTGTAGAAAGAAATAACTTCTCCGTCTGGAAGACCATTTATTAATTCTATTTTATATGGTTCTTCTCTTTCTTCCATTAATTTTATTGCTTCTTCTCTTGGAAGTTCAAATCTTTCGATTTTTAAATCTTCTTTTATTATTTTTTTCATTTCTTCTTCTAATGCTGATATATCCTCTTCTGTAAAAGGTGTTTCAACATCAAAGTCATAATAAAAACCTTTTTCTATTGATGGTCCTATTGTTAGTTTAGCTGTTGGGTATAGTCTTTTAACTGCTTGTGCTAAAATATGTGCAGTTGTATGCCAATATGTGCTCTCTTCAACTTCCATTGTTCTTCCACCATCTAATTTTATTCTAAACATAATTATCTCTCCTTATTTTTCATAAATTTCTTTTGAAACGATTTTAGTAAGTGCCATCATTACAGCATATTCTTCTAGTTCGTCTCTATATATTCTACCATTTGTAAGTACCCCAATGGCACCTTTTCTGCCTTTTGCAGTACTTCCAAATATATCATGCATAAATCCAATTTCTTCTCCTTGCAAAACTCTATCTACTGCGTTCTGTGGATATTCAAATGATGGACTAAAACCTACATAATAATTTTTTCCATCATAAATTGCACATATGCTTGCATCCATATATTTAGTATCCACTTCTGCAACTGGATACATTCCTGCTTCTATTCCTACTCCAAAGTTACATGTGCCGGCATCTTTCCTCTGCATGCTCAAAAGCATTTTTCGCACGGTTTTTTGCACCCTTTATAGTTTCTTCAAGAGTTAAAGGATTGCAAGAAACACCAGAAAAGTTATCCTTATCTTGTCCAATTTTATCATCAAGTCTTACTTCTTTTGGCATTATCATATATTCAATTTTATCGCCATTCTCAATCCACAATTCTGGGTATCTTGAAAAGGCTCTAGTAATTGCTGTTATTTTTGGTATACTTCTACTTCCTATTGAAATTAGCATATTTTACCTCTTTCCCTATTAAAATATTATACTACAAAATAGCTTAAAGTCAATAACTTTAAGCTATTAAGTTTTATTATATTTCATCTGCGATCTTTGCAAATTCTTCTAATGTCAGTTTTTCTGGTCTTACTCTGTTATCTATACTTAGTAACTCTAATGTTTTACATATTTGTTCTTTACTTCCATATTTATTGCTATTTGCAAGTGCATTTAGAAGTGTTTTTCTTTTTTGCATGAATGCTGTTTTTATAACTTCAAAAAGTTTTTTCTCGTCTTTTACTGCAACTTTTGGTTCTTTTAAAACTTCTAAATTTATTACTGTTGAGTTTACTTTAGGCTCCGGAATAAATGCTGTGTTTGGCACTTCTAGTACTCGTTTTGGGTTTGTGTAGTAATGTATTGCATATGTTATTGCTCCTGTATCTCCTGTACCTGGCTTAGTTACTAGCCTATCTGCAACTTCTTTTTGTATCATTACTGTTATTGTTTCTATGTCTAGCCTTTCCTCTAGCAACTTCATTATTATCGGTGTTGTTATATAGTATGGTAAATTCGCTACTATCTTTGTTGTTTTAACTTTTTCTTTTTCAATTAGTTCTTTTAAATTTACTTTTAGAACATCATCATTTAATACTTTAAAATTATCATACATTGAAAATCTATCATTTAATATTTCTATCATTCTTTTATCTAATTCAATACATATAACTTTTCCAGCTCTATCTAGTAGTTCTTTTGTAAGTGTTCCAAGTCCTGGCCCTATTTCTATTATTAAGTCATCTTTTGAAACATTGGCTGCATCAACTATTCCTGATACAGTATCATCATCTATTAGAAAGTTTTGTCCTAAATTTTTATTTGCTGTTATATGGTATTTATCCATTATGAATTTTGTATCTTTTAAAATACTCATGTTTTACCTCTTTTCACATATATTTTATATTATTTAATACAAAAAGTAAAGTTTAATTGTAAATTAATTTTCGTTATGCTATAATTTTGATAGGTGATTTTTATGTTTGAAGATATTAAAAAAAATAAAGTTAAATCTGGTTTTATCGTATCAGGTTTTATCATTATGATTACTTTAATTGTATATTACATTGCTATGGCTTTTGATTTTAGTGGTCCTATGGCAATTACTATTGCAATGATGTTTTCTATAATCACTGCTTTTGCTTCATATTACAACAGTGATAAAATAATTTTATCAGTTACAAAGGCAAGACCTGCTAATCAAGAAGAAGATCTAAAACTTGTACATATTTTAGATGCACTTATGATTTCTTCTGGTCTTCCTGCTAGACCTAGACTTTATGTTGTAGATGACCCTCAACCTAATGCTTTTGCAACAGGTCGTAATCCTGAACATTCTATTATTTGTGTTACCACAGGCCTTTTAGATAAATTAGAGTATTACGAATTAGAAGGTGTTATCGCGCATGAAATGAGTCATATTAAAAATTATGATATATTGTTAACTTCAGTTGTAACAGTTATGGTTGGTTTTCTAGTTATGATTTCTGACTTATTCTCTCGTTCTTTCTTTTGGGGTAGTTCTAAAGACAGAGATGATGATAGTAAAGGAAATGGAATTTTGATGTTAATTGGACTTGTTCTTTTAATTGTTGCTCCACTTCTTGGTAAAATAATGCAAATGGCACTTTCTAGAAATAGAGAATATTTAGCAGATAGCACTGCAGTTGAAATTACTAGAAACCCTGATGGATTAATTTCTGCTTTAAGAAAACTAGATAGTGACCCTAATGAATTAAAGACTGCTAACAATGCAACTGCAAACCTATTTATTGTAAGTCCATTTAAAGCAAAAAAGAATGGAAAAAGAAAAGCAGGTTTATTCGATACTCACCCAAGTATAGATGATAGAATTGAATCTTTACAGAATATTCATTAAAAACTAAAACAAGCAATACTTTTTTAGTACTGCTTGTTTTTTTATTACATCATTTCACCATTTGAGCTTAGTTTAATTATTAAGTCCATATTATCATCTTTTGCAGCTTTATTCCTTCTAATTGCTCCGACATTTTTGACACTTATATATTATTACATATCCCTTTTTAGGGCTAATCTCTATCCCAATTGGTTCTAACATTCCATGGCATTTTTCTGCTCTGTCTCCTGGGTTTTTATCAACATGCTTTGAATATAAGCAAATGTTGCAATGGTTTCTACATGAATAACCAAGTTTTGGCACTTCGTGCCCACAGTGTTCGCAAATAAATTTTTCATCAATTTCTGTAAATAAACTTTCCATTTAATTCTCCTTAAATATACTTCCACCAATAAATTCTCTAAGTAAAGAATGTGTTGGCACTGCTTCATCTGGAATATCCTCAAAGTATGAAAGCATTGCAATTAATCGTTTTGCTTCTGAGTATAGTGGTGATGTTGCATCTATTTCTTTTAATAATGGAACTGCATATTTTTTAAGTACACTTAGTTCATATATTAAAGAAGAATTAAACATGCAATCCGCTTCTTCTTGGAATTTGAAAATGTTATTTACTTCACCTCTATTTACTGATGGCCACATTTCTAAAGTATGTGTTGCACTATATCCTCTAAAATTGTAATCTCTAACAATTCTTCTAATAAGTCTTGTATCTGTTGTAGAAATTCTGTTATAGTAATCAATATTTAGAACTGTTAAGCAACTAATATATATCTTGAATTTTTGGTCTTTTGGAATTAGATATGTAAGGTCATCATTTAAGCAGTGAATTCCTTCCATTACTAATACTTCATCTGGAGCAAGTTTCATTTTATTGCCCTTATATTCTTTATGTCCTGTATGGAAGTTAAATGTTGGTGCTTCTATTTCTTCACCTGCTAATAATTTTACTAAGTCACTATTTAATAGTTTTGTATCTATTGCATGAATGCTTTCAAAATCGAATTTTCCTTCTTCATCTACAGGTGTTTGTTCTCTTTCCACAAAATAATTATCAACAGAAATTATTACTGGTTTTAAGCCATTTAATCTTAATTGAAGTCCAAGCCTTTTTGCAAATGTTGTTTTTCCAGATGAAGAAGGTCCTGCTATTGCAATTAGCTTAATCTTTCTATTGCTTGCAATGCAATCTGCTATTGCTCCAATCTTTTTCTCATGTAAAGCTTCGTCTAGTAGAACATACTCCTGAATGTCGCCTTTTTTTACAATTGAATTTAATTTGTATAATGTATTTACATTTAAAATTCTATGTAGCTTCTGATATTCCTCAAGTGTTGCAAATAGTTTTGGAGTATCTTGAAATTCTGATAATTCATATGGGTTATCTTTGCTTGGATATCTTATTAAAAAGCCGTCTGAATATTTTGTAATTTCATATGCTTCTGCAAAATCCGTTGATATTGGTAATACTCCATAAAAATAGTTGTAATAGTCTTCGCAATAATATAGTGTTACTTCCTTTTTTTGCTTTAAATCTAGTTGCAACTTGCCTTTTAATGTATTTTCTTTTTTATAGAATTCTTCCGCTTCGTCCTTTGTCATAAATCTTTTCTCGATTGGCAAATCTTGTTTTATTATTTCTTTTACTCTTTTATTTATGTTGCTTATAACTTCATTTGTAATTTTTAAATTATCTACTGTACAATACATTGCATTTGAAAGTTGGTATTTTATTGTCATTAATGCACCTGGATAAACTTCGCTTATAGCTTTACTTATTATATATACAAGCCCTCTTCTATATATTCTCATTCCATCTTTGTTGTTCAAATCTATCAAATCTAATTTACCACTAGCTTTTATTTTAAAATTTAAGCTTTTTATTTCATTATTAAATTTGCATGCAATAACTTTGCATTTGGCTTTTTGAATCTCGTCACCTAATAGTTCACTAACTGGTGTTCCTTCTTTTACGTCTATTACTATATTTTTATAATCAATTTGCATAAATTCCACCTTTTACCTATCTTTATAAATTTTTCTCTTTTTGACCATCTTTACTAATTATTTGTATAATTGTGTCATAGTCTTCATTTATAGTATTAACAGCAATCCATTTTTTTACAACGTTTAAGTTGTCTAGTGCTTTCGCTTTTTTTATTGTTGTTTTATTTGTGCCATTATACTTTATACTCTTTACAGTATAATTTTCATAATCATTCATTACTGTATAATATATAGCATCTTCCTGCATGTTTATTTCCTTTAAGTTTGAATCTATTTTACATATTTTGGTTATTTTTTCGCCTTTTTTGTTCATCTTATATAAATACATTTCTTTATCTACATTGTCTTCTGTTCCTGTTACTAAGTAATAAATGTTCTTTCCTTTAACATATAAAGCTTGGCATTGCATTCCCGTATCAATTTTAGAAATCCTAGTTGCCTTTTTACCATTTAGTTTCATTGTTGCTATATATTGTGAACCTTCTATGCTATATATGTAGTATATCTTACTACCATCAATTTGATAATATGATATTTTTCTATCTGATATTTTTTCTCTATCTGTTCCATTTGTTCTTACTCTATAAAGATTAGAATTTTTAAAATAATATACCCATTTTTCCATTGCTATAACTTGGCTTGCATCAACATCTTGTGCAAGAACTTCTTTTTTCTTGCCATTTGTTTTCATTTTTATTAAGTTATTTTGCCCTTCTTTTTCGTCTTTTTCTATGCAATATATGTAATTGTCTATAACATTTAAACCGCATGTATTTTCCATCAGATATTTTTTTAGTATGTTTACCATTTTGCTTTACTTTGCATATGCCAATAGCTTCACTATTATCCATTTCAATATAATAAATCCAGCTGCCTTCTTGTGTAGCTATTCCATTGTTATAACTGTTTCCAGTTGAGTTTCCTTGTTTTGGTTCTTTAATACATGATGCAATTACAAGTATGGTAATTAGAACAATCAAGCATGCCACAACTATTGAAGTTATTTTTTTATTATCTAAAATAGTGCCTTTAATTTTGTTTATATATTTCATGAAATTAAACTTCATTATTTCCTCCATTTTCTATTATATTTTTATTATCTATAATTCCTAATGTAAGCCAAAATAGTGGTGCTATTCCAATTGTACTAATGTTGAAAAATGCTTGTACTAGATAACTTCCTATAATACTTAGTATTATGAAAATATCTTTTCTTTTGAATATATATTTTAGATTAGGAAATACAATTGCAATTAAAAATATCATATATACTATTCGTGCTGGTATTCCAAGTGTTACTGCAATATTTAAATATTCGTTATGTGCTTTATCTGGAATACCATTATGTGCTTTTATAAATTCAAAACTTTCTTCAGTTAAATTTTGCACAACACCACGTTTTAAGTTATCTGTCCCAACTCCTAGAATAGGATGTTTTCCGTATTATATCAATAACTATTTTCCAAATTTGTATTCTTCCAGAGCCAAGGTTTCCATTTGATATACCTGATTCTTTCATAATGCTAATATCATATTTTGTTATGTTTATTTTCCTTCTTAAGGAACTATTTTTTTGAGTGTATAACATTGCAAAGATAGTTATAAAAGCAACAATTAATATAAAAATCCTTTTAATGTATTCTTTTTTATAGTTCTTTTTCAAATAAGCAATTAATACAATACTAAAAGCAATAAATGCAACCCAACCACTTCTAGCATTGCATGCTATCAAACAGAAAAAAGTTGTTAATGCAGTAACTAGACTTACTTTGTCATCATCTAATATATATAATATTATAAATAATGGTAATCCTATACTTGTAAAGTTGCCCATAAAGTTCTTATTTCCAAATGTTCCACACACACCTTTATTAAAAATTGGTATTAATGAACTATCTGGATAAACTACATAATTTTGTATTATCCCAATTACACCAATTATCATATATAAAACTTCCATAATTCTTATTAATGTCATTTTTTTATAATTTAAAAACTTCTTTGCACACATATATATTACTATATAAGTATATAAAGCTAGTATTCCTTCATATCTGTTTTTCTCACCAATTATGGATATTAAAATATTTTTTGAATTAATAGTACTTAAGAAAACTAAAAACCCGAAAATTAAAATTATATAATCCTTTTTATCTAATTTTAATTTTTTATAATTTGCAAGCATTAGAATTAAAAGTGCTGCTCCACATACGAGTAGTGTATATATTTTTATAATATTATATTGTTCATCACTTGGAATTATCACTATAGCTGTTACTATAATTTGCATAAGTAATACAATGTTAATTAACTTGTCCTTCATTTGTGCTCCTGTTTTTTTGCTTATATTATATATCTATAAAACAATAGTGTCAATGAAAATAAATGATTTTCAAAATATTTTTATTTTCACTAACACTATGGTTTTTCCATTTCTAAATATGTTGTTGGAACATCTCCCATTATTACAGTTTCTACTAGCAATACTTGATTTTGTATTGTTTCTTGCATTGTTTTATATGATGTAAGTATTGAAACATTACACTCTAAATTCAAATATATTCTATAAACTGTTTGGTTTATTCCTGCAGATTCAAATTCTGTTTTAATATCTGTTGCAATTTGCCCTGCTGATATAATCTTAATTTTTATTCTCGGTCCACTTCCTGCAAGATATTTTATACCTGTTAAACTTCCTATTGGAATTTCTATTGTTTGTTTACTTATATCATTTAATTCATTTTGAATTTCTATTGCTATATCTGATGCTATTTCATTTATTGTTACTATATCTGTTTTTAATACACTATTTTTTCCATCTTCAGTTTTTATCATTTGTACTGTGTCTTTATAATTATATCTTGCAAGTACATCTGTTGACTTTCTATTTGTTATATCTGTTGCTATGCTTTGTGCTTTTGCTTTGCATAGTCCTTCAAAAATTGGATCCATAGATTTTAAAATTTTGTAACTTGTTATGCTTGAAATTACAAGCATTAAAATCATAAAAAACATCTTTTGTATCTTTAAACTATTTTCTCTATTGTTTTTAATTTGTGGCAATCTTATTTTATGCCTTGAATAGATTTTATCCATTTTTCTATACTGCTACTCTTCTGTTACAATACCTTGGTATATAAAGCCTTTGGCCAACACTTATTTTATTTGGATTTTCTATATCATTTATTTTAGCAATATCTTCAACTGTGCTCTTGAATCTTTTTGCAATACTCCAAAGTGTATCTCCTTGTTTTACAAAGTAAATTACCATGCTGTATGTATTACACTCTTTGCTTTCTTCCATTTCTACATTTTCAATCATATTTATTTTTCTACTTTTTTGTTCTGATAAGTTAAACTCCACACCTATTGTAACTTCAATGGTTCCGTCTCTTATTATAAAGTCATTTTGCTTAATTTTAAGTGTTGTTTCTACCATAGATTTTTCTTCGATTTTATCTGAAATCACGTCAAAATTATATGGTAAATCTACGCCTCTTGTATTTATTCCATTACTTTGTTCAAACATTATATTTAACCTTAAATTTCCTTCATAAATTACTTTTCCATTTCTAACTTGCATGTTGTTTATTGTTGGAGCAATTTGCACATCTAACACACGGCCTGTAACCTCTGGTATTCTAATGTTTTCTTTAGCTGTATACATATCTGTTATTCTATTTCGTTCTATTACAGCATTAACTTCCCTTTTTGTAAAAGTAATATCTTTTGTTATGCTGTATAAATCTTCTATCATGTTTATTTGCTTTGTTTCATAAGCTAGGCATGTAATATCAATGTCCGCTTCTATTGCAATTGAGTGTTCCTCATTGCTGTTTGGTTTTACTATAAGATTATTTAAGTTATTTTGAACTTCACATTCACAATTTTCATTAACATTTTGCATATCTACAAAGCCCATTATTGGAATTTTAGTAGTTGCTGTATTTATTCTATTGTCTTCTGTTAAATACATTATTCTTATAGAAGCATCTGCCTTTGAAAGTACTTTGTTATAGCTTATTTTAGTTTCTTCATCAACTATATCAAAATCTACTTTCATTATTTCTGCCATTTCATCTGCCATATCTATTGCTATTGTATCTTTTAAACTTACTTTGTTATTTCCACTTCCAACAAGCGAAGTAATAGTTTGGGTATCGCCAAGTTTTTCTATAGGTTCTCCTTTCCCAACTTCTGTTATAACATCACAATTTTCATTTGCATATATATTAACATTAGTATCTAAGTTTGCCTTTATACTTAACTTTCTACCATTGATAATTTTTGTATCAAAATCTTTTATAGAAACTCTTACATCTGCTTGCATGTTTTCTTTGCAGTTATCCATATTTATAACTTGTGTAAAATCCATACTTGTATTTAAGCTTCTTATACTTCCTTGCTCATCATCTGCCATATATATTATGTAAGTATTTATTGCTCCATCTATTCTAATTTTGCCATCCATTACATCTTTTTTATATATACTAATTACTCCATTTGTATTTATAACTTTTAATACATCTGGTTTAACATCATTTACTATTACATCTGTTTCGACCTGCCTATTTTCTCTCTTTTGTCCTACTATTTTGTTTAAAACAATTTGGTTTTTGGTTGTTTCTACTACCATATTATTACCTCCCTTAATTATTAAATTATATTAGGAGGAATAAAAAAAATTCCTAAATTTTAGGAATTTTTTAAAATTTTGTTCTTAATATTGATGGTACTAATGGAAAATATTCTTCCCCATTGAATATTGATATTTCTAATTCATTTGCAAGTATATCTTTATATTTATAACATGCATTTGTCTCTTTTTCTTCACTCTTTACTCTAAAAATGTCTGGATAGGTATTTTCTATAATTGCTTTCTCTTCAAAGAATTTCTTTCTTCCCATTGCTCCTCTTATCATAACTTTTTGTCCTATGTTTTTATCAAGTTCAGCTTTAATGTTTGAGATATCCATTTGGCAAATCATATGAAACACATCCTCTCCATTAATTTACGAGGATTATATCATGGGAACATAAAATTGTCAAAAATTGTTTTATTATGTCAAATCTAGCTATCAGAGTAATTTCAATGGTTTCGTGGTATGTTTCTTTATTTATTACATTTTCATTACATTTTTGTTACATAAATATTGCCTGTTTTTTTCCCATTGCTCCAACTCCATTTATTCCTTTTTCACCTTCTTTAATTTCTTTTGAAATGTCGTGTCCACTTACAAATTTGCTCTTATCTGTTGTAGCAATTTTTTCTGCTACTATTAGTGGATCTACAAAATCTATTAGGATTCTTCCTGGTGATGATGCAAAATCTGCCCCAGCATCTATTAGTGCTTCAAAAAAGCTCTGGCAAGCTCCCGCAAAAATTACTAATTTACTTGAACTTCTAGCCCACTTCCTGGCTTCTTTTACTGTGTTTATAAAGTTCTTTGAATTTCTGTAATTATATATATTTGAATAACTTATTCCTTTTTTTAGCATTGCATCATGTCCTGTTATGATTAATATATCTGGCTTATACCTTTCAAGCAATCCTCTTACAACCTGAGCCTGCATACGTTCTGGAATGTTTTTTACAACTGCATTTAAACCTAGTTTTTTATAATATCTTGCAGATTTTTCGCTATATCTTCGGTCTCCATCTAAATGCAATATTCTTCCTGTTTTTATATTTACTCCTTTTGTTTGTTTTTTGTAATTATTTATTCTTGCAATTAGCATTTTATCTATTTCTTTTTTGCTATTTATTACCCTACTTTCATCTACTTTCTCTATATCTTGAAGTGGTGCATCTGCCTCAACTCTAAAGGTTACACCTTTCAAAATTGCCAATGCATTTCCATCTTTCAAATTAATTATTCTATCCACAGCAAAAACAATATCATTACCATATGATTTTCTGGTAACATATTCTCCTTTTTTCACTTTCAAAATTATCACCTCAAATATTATCGGTTACTATATTTTATGTCGAATTTTGCTCTAATGTTATCTTTTGAACTTTTTTGCCATTTATTGTTGTATAAAATTTTTCAAAATGATATAATGTGATAAATTAAAACAAAGGAGTAAAAGTTATGAATAATCATATTCTTTTAGAAAGAATGGATGAAGCAGATATATTCCTACTTGATAATTTAAATGAACAAAATAAATTTAAAAATCCCAATGATGTAAATGTTAGAATTTTATTATATAATTTGGATCTTGTTAGTGAGCAATTAGATGAAAATGAAAACAGTATATTAAGAAAAAGGTTAGATAAAATTCGTAGAGTTTTTAGATATGCTAGTAATTATCGTCTTGAATCTTGGGAATTAAATGATGCACAAGATTATTTAAAATATATAGCTGACACAAAAAAAACTTATGTACAAGGAATTGATGATACAGAACAAGCTTTATCTAATATTGTAAATGCGCTAAGAGCAGATCATGTTCCTGATGAATACTCCATTAATTATGTATTAGCACAAAATGGTGCAAATGGATTAACTCGTGAACAACAAAATAGATTTGAAGTATTTGTTCCTCTTATAAATAAGATTTCCGAAATAGAAAAACTCGCTGAAGCTGAGGTTCAAAAAACTGCCTCTACCCCTACTACACAAGCTCTAGTTGTTCAAAAAGAACGACCTGCATTTCTAAAGAAAATTTTAGACTTCTTTAAAAATAAATTTTCAAAACATCCATCAACTAAGCAAGAAACTAAACCACTAAATAGTTATCAACATATAGAACCTGCAACTGTTGAAACAAAGCCTTATGAGCCAAGTTTCAGAAAAGAAATTAAGCAAACTCCTTCTAACCCAACAGCTAATAATAGACCAGTTCAAACTAGAGACCATATAGTTATAAGTGACCTTCATGGTGATTTTGAGCATTGGAGTAAAATTAGATTTGAACTAAACAAAAATCCAAATTTAAAAGTTACTATATTAGGAGATGCCATGGATCGTGGTGAATTCGGGCCTGAAATATTATTACAGATAAAAGAATTAAGTGACAAGGGCGTTGTTCAATACTTACCTGGAAATCATGATATATTTGCATACAATTATGTAAAAATGAGAAATGCACCTAGTAGTCAAGCTTTTACTATGGCAAAATCACATTTGGAACGCAATGGTGGTAAATCTACTATGAAAAAACTAGATAATTTCCAAGAAGTTGTGGCAAAAGCAATTGCAAGCAAACAAATAGAAAAAAATATATCTCTTCATGAATTAGTTGATTGGTTAGGTAATCAACCAATACAGAAAAAAGTAACAGAAAACAATAATTTATATAACTTATCTCATGCTGTATTTGATGAAAAACTATATGCTTACGATAAAAACTTCAATTTAAGCAAGGCTTTATCCCTTGAGCTAAACGGTGGTAAGAATTCTGAAATGTATAAAAGGTTTTTAAATTGCATGTGGTATAGGACTGATGATACTAGAACTCATTTCTATGACCTTGCATTACCTCAAAGTGGAATTTCTGTTGTTGGTCATACACCTCAAAAAGAAGTAAATTTGCAACATATTCAAAATCGACCAGTAATTGTTGTTGATACTGGAAATGGTTCTTTTAGTGGTTATAGTTTAAACAGTAGTAAAAATATAGATTTTGAAGATCCACGTTACAGATAAAAAATTCAGGACTTTATCCTGAATTTTTTCTTGTATAATTTGCGTTTTAGTGATATAATCTTACCATAATTTATAAGGAGGTTTTTTTATGCAAATACCATTTAAAAAAGCAAACATATTATTACCAAAGAATGCAGATATGCATAAATGGTCAGTTGTAGCTTGTGATCAATATACATCTGAACCTAAATACTGGGAAGAAGTTGAAAATATTGTAGGAGATGCTCCATCAACTTTAAAAATAACTTTACCTGAAATATATCTTGAAAAAGAAAACGTTTCAGATAAAATAACAAAAATAAATGAAGAAATGGATAGACTTTTAAGTGAAGATTTCTTCAAAACATTAACAGATTCTTTAATCTACCTAGAAAGAACATGTAAAGATGGAAAGGTTAGAAAAGGAATTGTTGGTATGGTAGACTTAGAAGACTATTCATACGAAAAAGGTTCACAATCATTAATAAGAGCAACAGAAGGTACAGTTTTAGAAAGAATACCACCAAGAGTTAAAGTAAGAGAAAATGCAAAACTAGAATTACCACACGTAATGCTTTTAATTGATGACGAAAAGAAGGAAATTATTGAGGGCTTAGCAGATAAAGTAACTAGTGATGATGTTGTATACGATTTTGATTTAATGCAAAACGGTGGACACATTAAAGGTTATAAGATTCCTGAAAACTTAGTAGAAGGTGTTTTTGCAGGTTTAGAAGAACTTGCCGACAAAGACAATTTCGAAGCAAAATATAACGTTCATGATAAAGGAGTTTTACTATTCTCTGTTGGAGATGGTAACCACTCTTTAGCTACTGCAAAAGCTTGCTATGAAAATTTAAAGAAAGTATTACCAAAAGAAGAATATGAAAATCACCCTGCAAGATATGCTTTAGTTGAAGTTGTAAACCTACATAGTGATGCATTAGAATTCGAACCAATACACAGAGTTGTATTTGATGTAGAACCTGCAAAAATGATTGAGGAATTCGAAAAATATTATGATGTATCTAGAACTGAAGGAGAAGGACAAAGAGTTGAATATGTTTATGAAGGAAAATCAGAAGTTCTATATATTAAGAACCCAAAATCAAATTTAGCAGTTGGTTCTCTACAAATGTTCATAGATGAATACATCAAAAATCATGGTGGAAAAGTTGATTATATCCATGGTGATGATGTAACAAGAGAATTAGGAAGCAAACCAGGAAATATAGGTTTCTTATTACCAAATATGAAGAAAACAGACTTATTTAAAACTGTAATATTAGATGGAGCTTTACCTAGAAAAACATTCTCAATGGGACATAGCTATGACAAGAGATACTACTTAGAAGCAAGAAAAATTAAATAAAACATGTAAAAAGGGACAATAAAATGTCCCTTTAAATTTTATATTTTTCATGCTCTTTTTCATATTTAAGTTTAGTTGCCATTCCTCCTCTTATGTGTCTTTCTGCTTTATTTTCATCAAGCACCTTTCTTACTTCTATTGCTAATGCCTGATTTATATGTATTAATCTTTCGCTAACATCTTTATGTACTGTTGATTTAGAAACCCCAAATTTCCTAGCCGCTCCTCTTACAGTATCTCCTGTATCTATTATATATTGTGCTAGATTAATAGCACGGTCCTCTATTGATACTCCTCTCATATAAAAACCCCCATATGAATACTTTTGTTTAAGTGTATTCGTATGGGGGCTTGATTATGTCATATACATTTTTTAAAAGTTATTTATGTATATAACTATGCCGCTTCTATAGATTTTACTAGTTCTCTAGAAAGATTAAATATAAATTCTAGAATGTCATAGTAGTCTTTTAATTGGCTATAATCTATAGCGCTTTTAAATAAACTTGTTTCAAATTTTCCGTACCGTAAAGAATCTTATATAAATCTTTTTTTCTTTTATTGTTACTTCAAATTTTATGTCCTTTTGCTTTCTAAAATCTACCATTATTTGCATTACATCTGCTGTTAAAATTCGCATAGTTTCTATTGGATCAAATGAAAATACGTCAAAATATTCTTCAAATTCTGTAGAATCTGTTTGAACTTGTACTTTTGCCTCTGGTCCCATTGTAAGAAATTTAACTATTGCACCTTTATCTGCTTTATCTGTACTTATTGCTATTGATGTGGATACACTTTTGTTACAATCTAAAGATTCAAAAATACCATAAAAGCTAGTTACTTCATCTTTGTTACCCTTTTCATCTTCAACCAAACTTGTAGTAAGCACTTCTGCAAACTCCAATTTATTTTTTCCATCTAGCATTCCTTCTACATACCCACTTGAACGATATCTATCATATTTATCAAAAAAGCCATGAGAATATTTTGCAGCTTCTATCCCACGATGTGGAGAATATGTAAAACCCTCAGCAATATTTTTTATGAATTTTTCTGTTACTTGTTCTTTAAATCCATTGTTTTTTGTATCTTCTCTTTTTTTATTTGTTACAACAAAAAAAGTTACTATACTAAAAACGATTATTCCAAGCATAATACCAAACTCTTTTTCTTCTAAAAACATTTGCGGCAATACAAAAAAGCAGTATAAAAATGTCACTAACAATACTCCTATATTTTTATATAAAAAACCTTTTCGCCTTTTTTCAAATTCTTCATAATTTTCCTTATAAATTTCCTCATATATTTCGTTAAAACTTCTCATATAACAACTCTCCTTTTATTTTTCATTTCTCCTAGATTCTCTAATTATCTTTATTGTACTTGAAATAAGTAGTTTAATCATTTTTTCAATTTCCTTTTTGTCCTCTTCTTTTCTGTTTTTATATGTAGTTAATATTTGACCAATTTTTTTAACTGTATCTATTCTAAAGTCACTAACTTCAGTTGCTTTTGTTGTTAATATTATTTCATAAAGCATGTCTATAAAATCTTTTCTCTCCTCTGGAGTTGTATTTTTAAGCCAATCCCTAAGGATTCCATTAAATATTTCACTGTTTGTAGTAACTCTTTCAATTCTTACTAATTTATCACCTTCAATTTCCCAAGAAAAAATATCATGTTGCATAAATCCCTTTTGATTGCTTTTTATAACTTGATATTCTTCCTCGTGTTCTAGAAGTCTTCCTACTACTGAAGATTGTGGAATATATGTTTCTATTTTTTTCAATACTTTTCTATATTCCGGCGTTTGTATAACACTTTTATCAAAACCTGGTCCATCTGCATTTATTATTTTTTTTATTTTTGGTTTAATTTCATCTTCGCAAAAAACTGCTGCATATACGGCCAAATTGCCTCCTTTTGAATGTCCGCCTAAGATGAAATCTTCTTTATATTTCTTTGCAACATCATTTAAATAAACTACAGACTCTATTTGTGAAGGTACATTTTCCATAAAGCTCATATTAAAATCTTCTTTCCAGCCAACTAAGGTTGAATCTGTACCTCTATATGAGATGTATTTTATCTTGGGCAAGTTTATTGTTATTGCTGCAAATTGCTTTTCTGCTGAATTATCTAATATTTCTACATAATCTGTTACAACAATATCTTTATATCTCTTTGCTTTTCCAAGTTCTTGCAAAAAAGGCTTATCATCTGCCCAAATATATTTTGCTTGTTCTAAGTCTTTCATTTTTGTTGCAATGCTTTCAATTGTTTCATTAGCACACATATCAATATATTTAAATGGCATATATGAAATCCTTGCAAATATCATATCATCTATTTCATTCATTTTCTTTTCTTCTAATACATAGTTTCCATTTGCTTTTACATAATCTATTAAGTTTATCATTGGGTTTCCTCCTATGGTATATACTACCATATTTAGATACTTTTTTCAATTTAAATTTTATTATTTTGTAAAAATTTCTTTCCCTCTTTATACCCAAGTTCATACAGCTCATCTATCTTAGAATAGTCAAGCAAAGCTATATTTTCTGTTTTTAGTGTAAGCAAATAATCAGCTCCATCTAGTTCATAATTAGATAGCTCATGGCACAAAATACTTATTGATTTTGATACAATATCTATAATATTCTTGTTCTTTTTTAATTCTTTTTCACTTTGAAATTTTATACAAAAAACTTTGTCTGCACCACATAATTTTGCCGTTTTCCAAGGCAAATTCTCCCTTATTCCTCCATCTATTAGTTCTGTATCTTTATACTCACATGGTGAAAAAACTCCTGGATAGCTACAACTTGCACGTACTGCCTTTCCTATTCCTATACTGTTTATGTATTTTATATCATCTAAAAACCTACCTCTTTTTTCCATGTTAGAGAAGATATATAGTCCACCACTATTTAAGTCTACACTTGGAATTATTACGTTCTTTTTTATTTGGTTTATATTGCAAATTTCCTTTACCTTTGCCGCTTCTGTTATTGATTTTTCAATTACGTCACCACTGTTTAAGCCATCAATTATAATTGTACCTTTTACTATTACACCAACTAAAAATTTCATAACATTTTTAAAATCTATACATCTAATTTTTTTAGAGTACTTTTTAAAAAGTTTGTAAATTTCGTCTGAATTGTACCCCATTGCATTTAAACTTGCTACTATACTTCCTGATGATGTTCCTGTTATATAGTCATATTCTAAGTTTTCCTCTTCAATTGCCTTTAAAACACCTATATGGGCAGCTCCTTTTACGCCACCACCAGCTAAACAAACTGCTAAACTCATAAAAATCACCTTAGATTATTAT
The DNA here is from genome assembly GCA_900553695.1 of uncultured Clostridium sp. GTDB lineage: Bacteria > Bacillota > Clostridia > TANB77 > CAG-508 > UMGS1781. The sequence continues at coordinate 24,215 of USEM01000003.1, forward strand.
ATTATCTAAGGTGATTTCTTGCTACTTTTATAAAATGCACAGTATTTGTTTATTGGGCATTCTAAACATTTTGGTTTTCGTGCATCACAAATATTTCTGCCATGCCAAACGAGTATATGATTTACATCTTTATAATATTTTTTAGGAATTAGTTTTAAAATGTCCTGTTCTATCTTTTCTGGTAACGTTTCTTTTGATAAACCTACTCTATTTGCAATTCTCTTTGCATGTGTATCTATTGCTATTCCTTGTGGGTTATTGAAAGCTTCTAGCATTATTACATTAGCACTTTTTCTGCCAACCCCTGGAAGTTTAATTAACTCTTCCATATTTTCTGGAATTTTGCCATTGTATTTTTCCAAAACATCTTCTGCCATTGCTTTTATATTTTTGGCTTTGTTTTTATAAAACCCACATGGGTGTATAATTCTTTCTAATTCCTCTATATCCATTTTGCAAATGCTTTCTGGTGTTCCATACTTTTCAAATAATAGTGGTGTTGTTTTATTAACTCTCTCATCTGTACATTGTGCAGAAAGCATAACAGCTACAGTCATTTCAAATGGAGTTTTAAAATCTAAACTACATGTTGCTTCTGGATAATATTCTTTTAATATTTCTATAATTTTTATTGCCTGCTTTTGGTTCATGTGCTATCCCTCTCTATTTATTAGTATAGCATGAATTGTTTTTACTTTCAAGATATAAAAATATCCACAGCATATTGTGCATACTGTGGACGAATTTTACTATTTTCCTATAAACATTTGAACAAATATTTTACCATATTTTGAACTTTTAACAACTGCAACTCCTGTGTAGTTAAAACTGCTGTTTAAGATATTTGCCTTATGACCTTCTGAGTTCATCCAAGCATTTACAGCACCTGTATTGCTTGAATTTCCTGCAATGTTTTCTCCTGCTGTTTTATAACTTACACCAAAGCTTTTCATCATATCAAATGGAGAGCCATATGTTGGTGATGTATGTGAGAAATAGTTGTTTTTAACCATATCTTCAGCTTTTGCCCTTGCAACATTTTGAAGTTCTGCATCTACTTTAAGTGCAGAAAGTCTTGCAGCTGTTCTTTTTGCATTTATTAAATCAAACACCTCTTTTTCATCAGCTGTTAAACTGCTTCCATTATTTGTTGTTGTATTGTTTGTTGTATTATTGGTATTTTGATTATTTGAATTATTGCTTTTTGGGTATATTAATTTTACATATTTTGAGCTTACCATTCCTATATAATCACCATTTGTTTGTATTACATACCAGTCTCCTATTTTTGCAAAAACTCGTATATATTCATTTTTATAAATCATTGTTACTGTTTTATAATTTGTTCCTGGCCCTTGTCTTACATTAAGTGCAGATGCTGTAACTAAACCTGTTGTTGTTCCCACTGTTTGATAATGTGACATTGCCTTTGATACAGTTGATATAGAAATTATAGTTATAAATAATATTAAAGCAATTATGAGTTTTTTTGTTTTCAAAATTAATCATCTCCTTAATATTATTATTGTATTTAAAAAATAAAAATATTCAAAGAAAGATGAAAAAACCCAGTTTGAATTCTCAAACCAGGTTTTAAAAGAGCTTAGATAAAGAATAGTGCGATGCAAATAGCTATGCCTATTCCACTCACTACAAGTGTCTTATGCCACTCAATGCGATCACTCTTTCTGCCTTTCCATGCGAAGTAGATTTTACCTGCATTAATTGCCATAGCAATAACTACAAGGACTACTGCAAAATCGTGGTTAATAAAGATTGCAATGAAGAACAAGAGAAAAAATACAAATGACATAGTAAGTGTCTCCTTTTCATATTATCCTGAACGGATTATTTATTTGTTGTACCTTAATTATACCACATTATGTAAATTTTTTCAATTTTTATTCTCGTCTCCTATCGTCTCCTGGAGTAGGTCCTCCGTTCATCTCTTTGACCAGAATTCTCGACTTTTTCTATTGCTTCTTCATATTGCATATCTTTATTTTGTTCTAGTAAAGCTAAAACTTTATCTGCTTTATTTTCATAAAATCCTGGTGGTACAGTTAATTTATCAACTATTCCATCTCTTCTCATTAGATCATTTACAACTTCTTCTTTTCTAGTTGCTGCATTTTGTCTTGCATTTCCATCTATTTCATAAACTTGTACTCCTTCTTCTTTTGAAGGTACTCCTCTATCATTTAAGTCTTGTGCTTTATCTAATTCGTTCTCTTTCTTTGATAAATCCATGCCAGATGTATTCTTCTCAGACATAAATGATCTTTCATCAAATCCTAATTGTCTTACGTTTTTATTAGATAATTCTGGAACTACGGTTCCCCAATATTTTTGTTTTCCTTCTTGTTTTCTGCAATATAATGTTTCTGGTTCTCCCCACTCGTTTTTTACTACTGCCATAATATTTTTTCCGTCTATATCGTATGTTGCAAGAGGTTTTTGTTCTACTATTTTATCATTTTGAATAGTTTTTATTGTCACATCTGGATTTTTTCCATGTACTTGTTTGTTAGCTTGTTCAATCTCATCAAATTCTTTTTCGCCTTTTTTTCGTCCAAGAATTTTCCAAGAATATATGTCTTTTCCTGGAATTACGCATATCTCCTCATATCCTTTTGCATATTCTACCGCTCTTTGGAATGTATCATCTTCATTTATCTTTTCGTCCTTAATATTTAGCCTAACTACTTGTTTTGCATTTACTTTATACTTTTTGGCAATTTCCTCTCTTTTTGTATCATCATCTTTTTGGTTTTCCTTTTCTTCAAGTTCCTCTTCTTGTTCTTTGGGTTCATTGTCTTTAATTTCTTCTTCTTCCTCTTTTTCTTGTTCCTTTTCTTGCTCCAATTCTTCTTTTGTTAAACCTTTTTTATCCTTCATTTGCTCTTGGAATTTGTCCAGATTAACTTTTTCTTGCTCTAGTCCTAATAAGTTTATCATATTACCTAAAGCTTTTTTATCTTCTTCTGTATATTTCTCATCTTCTAAAAGACTACTATTAGGGTTCATTTTTCCGTCTTCTCCAATTGTTGCAATTAGCACACTCTCGCCTTTATAGTTTATATAAATGTTATATGCTCCTTGGTTTTCTCCAATTGTTACATCATTTAAAACAATTTTGCTTAACTCTAAATTAACATGAGTATAATATTTTTCTTCTTCTTGTTTTTCTTTCTTCATATCTTTCGCTAAATCTTTTCCTTCTTTTTCTTCCATTTTAACCTACTCCTTTTATTCAAATTTTAAAGTAAAGTCTGTATTATCTCTAAGTGTAATAAAAACTTTTAAATTTAGCTCTCTTTTATCTATTTTATTTGCATCAGTAATTATTAAAGTATATTCATGCACACTATCTGTTTCATCATACTCATCAAACTCAACTGCATTTCTATCAAAGAAATTGTTTTGCATTTTTTGAACAAAATCGTTGTAATTTGAGAAATTCGCATTTTTGTAATTTTCATCTAGTTTTCCATATATATATTTAAAGTCTTTATTATTTAATGCTTCAAAAACTTTATTAATTGTTAGTTCTACTTTTTCTTGTTCATTTGATTTCTGATATTCCTCTAAAAATCTTGGTGTATTAATCGTATATGAATCTAGCATTAGTTTATAATCCATAACATGTGAAATTTTAAATATATAATAATTACCATATGTATCTAAGCATACTAAATATTCTATATCTCCATCTGTATATTTATCAAACTTTGTTAGTCCTGTTTTTTTCAAGCTATTAACATATTTTGTGTATTCATCAACGGTTGCAAATTCACTGGCGTCTTTTACTGATAATGGATCTAATGATTCCAACTCTTCAGCTTTTTCCTCAAGATATTTTTTGAAATTTTCAAAACTTCCAAACCTAGTGTTTCTGTATACTTCATCAAGTGTATTATATGCTTCCTCAGGTGAATATCTTGCCTTTTGTATATATGATCTCAAGTACCTTTCTGCAACTTCTGAATTACTCATATTAGTATATTGAATAGTATTATATTCATTTTTCTGTATTTCAACATGCTTTGTATAATCTATATTGCTTTTACCAGATATACTTGTATTGTATTCTTCACTTGTCATACTAGATATACTAAAGGTTCCATTAATAAAATCTTCTATAAACTTTATTGTATATTCCCCGTTATTTGATAAATCTAATTTCACAAAAAATGTTGTTCCATTATCATTATCAACTGAATACAATTCTTTAATTATTATTATTGTTTTACTAGATAACCCATTTGCATTAAATACTGGAATTCCATTACTCAAAGAGTTAATAGCATTTTGGTTATTTACTCTCAAATATGTAATGTAGTTCTTTATATTTCTTTCTACTGAAAAGAACACCATTGTTTTATCTTCTTTATGTATTTCTTTATTTAAATACATCTCTTCTGGTTCTTTTTCTATCTCTGTTTCTGTGTTTGTTATATTGTTATTTTCTTCATTTGTATTTAAACCATTTTGTGTTTTATTGTTATTTGTTTTTGTTTTATTATTAGATAAATTAATTAAAATAGCTATTATCACAATAATTGCAATTATGCATAATGCAATTAATATTAAAAGGCCTTTCTTCATGCCGATTATTTCCCATAACTAACCTCCTTTATGTTATTTTATTGGCTCAATTATATAATGGAAATTTAAAAATGCTGCTGAAGTAGAACTAATAAAATGGCTTACTGATTTAAATGGTCCATTATGTCCTCTTGCAGAATCTAATACATAAAATTTGTAACCCTGTTCTTTATATTCATCTGAAAGAGGTAAAACTGCTAATATATGTCCCTTTTCACTTCCAATTACTGCTTTTCCATTTTCAAGTGCTGCTAAGGCTTGCTCTGTGCTACCTACTATTGTAGATCTACAATTATAGTATTTAGTTAGAAGATCTGAATTGCATATTCCACTATAAACACTTCCTTCTCCTGGCCAATAATAACTTCGATAATTGCTTCCATAATATTCCTCCAATGTGTCAACATATGTAACGGGTGTTATTGAGGTGTCATCACAAAAACCAGCTAAAATCATTGCCATACTCGTTGGTCCACATCCTGATGTAGGAATATCTGAAGTTCCATATTTCCTAGCAAAATTGTTTTGTAGGTAATGTGGGAACTTATATCCTGCTGCAGTCAAAAATTCTCCGTCAAAACCTCCAGAATTTGTTTTTTCTTCATATGTAAATATTTCTTCTTCATTGCTACTATTTCTTGTTATAGAAAGATTTGGTGCATAACTAATTGCATTTATTTGAGCTTGCGTATAATATATATAGTATTTTCTTGCAAAAACCTCTCCTGCATCAGATTCACTTGCAAAGTTATAAACTCCCTTAACATATGTTTCAAACTGTGCATCTCTTGAAGGTATATGAACACTTGCACCACCTTCAAGTTTACACCACCAATTATCCCAAATGAAACGATTAAATTCCCATGAATTAATCTCATACTGACTGGCAGCTTTTTCAAATACTGTTACAAAAGTATAACCATTTCTTTCTGGTAAGTGCCCAAAATTATACGCTATTGCTGTTAAAGCATATAACTGCTGTTGAGATAATTCAATTGAGTTTGTATAACTAATAACATAATTATACACTCCTTCTCGAACCTCGTCACCAACTTTATCTACAAGTTCTTTTTCTATGTATATGTTCATTGCACTTACTTCTTCATTGGTGTAAGTCGCGTTGCTTCCTCTTGTTAAAAAGCCATTTACATAGTCTTTAACATTTTCAACTGTTTTTTCTTCTTCTCCGTCAAAAACCTTTCCTTGACATGCAAAACTATCTTGATGTGATTTCCATTGTAAATCGGAATTTCCTATTGTAGGCCATCCAACACCATCACCATACATCTTGTAAAACATACCATCTGAGCTTTGTGGAGCATCTCCAGTATGTGAAAATTGCTTAAGATATGCTTCTAAACTACTTGTTCTAACAGAAGATATTAAGTCATCTTGATTATCTTTATTGGTTCCTCCTCCATCCAATATTGAATCAAATAAAGCTACAACACCAAGTATTAAAAATGCTACAGCCATAACTTTTACCATTACTATTAAAACTGGTAAAATAGCTGTTTTTATTGCATTTAAAATTATTTTTTTGGCTTCACTTTTGGCTTTCTTTTTAGCTACTTCTTTTGCACTTTTTAAAGCTTCATTTTCCTGTCTTTGATTATCTCTTTCTTCTGATGTCATATTTACTCACCTTCTTTTATTACTTTAATAGGCAGATAAATTTGCTATATCCGCCTATGTTAATTATAATAAATCTACGATATTTTTATATATTTCTTTTGCATTATCTTCGCCTAAAGTATTATCGTTAATTCTAAGATTTTTTACTGTTTCAACAAACTCTGTTTGGTTCTTTCCTTTTGCAAATTTTGCTATTTTCTTTAAGTTTGCATAGTAACTTGCTGAACCCCATTTTACTTTTGCTTTAGCAACTTCCTCTGGTGCTTTTATTCCAAGTTTTGAATATTCTTTTAATTCATCTCCTGTTACTCCCTTTTGCATTGCTTTTCTTATTTCTGCTGCATCTGTTATTCCATTATCTAAGAATTGTTGTGTTGCTGCCTTTATTCCAGATTCTCCTCCAAATGCATTTAATAGTTTTTCATCTTGTGCTATTTGTTTATATCCATCACTTTTATAGAAATCTTTATCAAATTTTGAGTTATTATATGCTTCAACACCCATTGCACCCTTCTTGTAGGTTTCAAATAGATTGCTTGCACCTTCTTCTAATCTTCCTGTTAAATTTCCTCCTGCATGGTATCCTATTCCAGCTGCACCCACTATCTTTGTTGCCGCATCACTTGGGTTTGTTAATAAATCTCCATCAGCTATTTTAGCTGCCATTCCTATAGTTCCCGCTGCTAGGCCTAAGGCTGCACCTCCAGCAACTCTTGTAAACTTTTTGCCATAGCTCTTTAGATTATCTGCTCCATATATATATTTTTTTCCTAATGCACTTAAACCTGCTCCAATTCCACCGCTTGTTCCGGCTATCTCCACTTGATGAACTAGAACTGCTATTTGCTGCATTTGCTGCCATTACTGGTGCTGGCCCACTTGATACTGTTGGAACTCCTCCTTCACTTCCTGCTACGGCTTCTGCTCCAGTTTCATTATTTTCATTTGCACTTGTGCTTCCACTTGAGCTTCTTGTTGCAGTTCTTACTCCTTTTGGTGCTCCTGAACCGCTTCCATCTTTACCTTCACCTTTTGGTGGTTTTGCTTTCATTTTATTTAGCATGCTCATTACCATTGCTCCACCTGCTGCAGCTCCTAATGTTCCTACTGGTGTTGATGATTTGATTCCAAACATTTCCTTTATTAATTTTTCTGCTGGTACTAAGAAACCTAGTGCTACTATTGCATATAACATATTTGTTGTTGCAAAATCAATAGCATTTCCTATTAATAAAGTATATAGCAAGAAATGTACTGGTTGTATTAGACAATTAAATATGTATTCTCTTAGCCAAAAGCTAAAAGCCTGTGCCTTATTATCTTTTATTTTATCTAGTGGGTAAGTAAGTGCTATCATTGGTGCTATCATGGTTAAGAAGGCCATATATATTACCCTCTTTAAATACTGCACTGTAAACACTCCTGTTAGTATTACTAATGCAAGGTACATAACTGTATATCCCGCAACATCCCACATGTCTTTCTTTACATCTTTATAACTTTCGCCAATTTTATTTCTAATGTCACTCATTAGTATATCTTTTTCATAGTCTTCACTTGAGCTCTTTGTTGCAACATTATTTCTTATAATGTTGTTTGCATTTTCTGTCATATCAAGCATAAATGCCATTATATAATGTAATGTAAATAGTATACATATTGCAACAATCCAGTCTTTAAGCATATTTTTATATTTTGCTTTATCGTTTGCTGACGCACTACTTAGTATTATTCTAATACCTATATATAAAAGTACTGATAGCAGACCAACTAGTGCTATTGTTCTTAATGCAATATACCATTTTGATACATAGCTTTGAAGTTTGTTGGCAGGTGAACCTATTGTTCTCGCCCCATCAACATCTGTTACCGTTATAATTTCGTATACTGCTACACTAACGCTTCCTTTTGCATTAGGATCTCTTGAACCTGCAGGAAAATTAGATATTTTCTGTAGTTGATATCTTTTATCTGCGCTTGTTATCCATTCATATGTTACAGTTTGTTTTCCTGTTTCTGTTTTTGTCTCTCCTTCTGTGACTTTATCAGAGTTTGATTTATTATATCCATACGAATTTAGCCATTTAGTTACATAATCATCTGGTTGTTCCTCTGTTTCGCCACTTGTTCCCTCTAAAATCTTTAAAATTAAACTCATTGTTGTTCCTGAGGCACTATAAACAAGTTCATATTTCACTCCATTGCTTGTCCATGTATATTTTGGAACCTTCCTTTCCTTGTCGGTTGCAGAATTATATCCATACTTTTCTAAAAGTTCATCTCTTTTTTCTGTAGAGGCTCCTCCGCCAGTTTCTGTTTGTACAGGTCTATTATTAGCATCATATGTTATAGTAGTAGTTCCATTATATATAATGTTTGTGGTTTCATTCTCTGTTCCACCAAATCCATAGGAAGTAGTCCATTGTTTATATTCTAATGTATTCTTTTTTGTTTTAGTTGTAACTTTTCCTGCTGTCCATTCTGTTTCGTTCGGTTTAATAAAATTTGCATCCAAGGAAACAATGGCATTTGCAAAAATCAATCCTGGTGAGTATTTTATTTCATATTCGCTTCCATTTTTTATTTCATTGGTTCCTATCATCATTGTTTGCATTATTTGTACACCAACATCTCCAAGATAAGCAATTAAATAAAATACTCCTGAAATAAGTTTTTCTCCAGCTGATTTTGCACAAACATAATTTGGCATAATAAAATTACTCAACATTATTAGTGTTATAAATACTGTTAACATTTTTTTTGTTAGATTGTTTTTAATTAATTGTTTCATTTACTGTTTTCCCCTTCCTTCAAAGGTTTCGTCTATTCTATTATACCATATTTTTCCTTATGTTTAAAGTTTTTATGTAAATTTCATACATAAATTATACATTTTTTTCTGCTAATTTATTTAAGTTTGTCTCCATAAATTCAAATTCTTTTCTAGTTGGAGTTATTTGCAAAATTGCAGTATCTCCACCTACTTTAAATAAGCCTTCACCTATTGTACAAGTTACTAGAAAGTTTGCTTCACCTTCACTTAGTTTGAATACTTCTTTTAGGTATTGTATTTCAGATTTATCTTGTGCCAAGAATAATTTTGTATCTGAAGACGTTAAAACTGCTTGTGCTTCTGGTTTTTCATAAAAGTCTTGGAATCTTTGTGATACTATAGCTAATGATACATTTCTTTTTCTTGCACGTCTTGCCATTTTATTTAAGAAATCTACTGCTTCTGGGAATGGTAATAGCATCCATGCTTCATCAACTAGTACTCTCTTTTTACTTGCTTTATTTCTATCTTCACTGTTTTTCTTTACAAATTTTTCCCATATCCAAGATAGTAGTATTTGTTGTGCAAGAGGTCTTGCAAATCTTTCTTCTAGTTGAGAAATATCTAGGTTTATAAATGGTATTCCTTCTAGTAAATCAAATGTAGATTGTCCATCGAAATATGCCATTTGTCCATTTAACTCTCTTACATATTGTTTCATAACCTTTTTTAAGTAACTATAGTGGAATGTATAGTTTTCATCCGTATTTTCTTCTGCTTTTTTAAGTAATGTTTTATACCAAGAACCTATTGTAGGCATTTCTTTCTTTTCTCTACCAATATTCCCCAGTCTACCCATTTGGCCATTTACATATAAACTGCTTGGATCTGCCGTTATTCCACATCTTGTGTATTCTTCCGCAACAGCTTCAGCAATTATTTGTTTTGTAAGCTCGTTTACTTCTTCACTTCTTGTACTTCCTCTTGCCATTGTAATTAAAGCTTGTGTTACGTCTTCTATTTTATTTTCAACATTTAGAACTATTCTTTCTCTTCCTGTTATTTCGTCTTTAATTTTTTCTTCTTCAATATCGAATAGGTTTATTATAGTATTTGATGTTGGACTAAGTACTACATTTATTCCTCCTAAGCTTTCTGCCACTATTTTGTACTCACCTTCTGCATCTAGTGCTAAACTTTCTATTCCCATTAATACTGCTGAACGAGATATTAATGTTTTCATTGTAACAGATTTACCAGCACCAGATTTAGCAAATACAACCATGTTATAGTTTGCTAGGCTTGGATGGAAATTGTCGAATAAAACTGGTACTCCTGTTTGTTTGTTCATGCCTAGAGGTATTCCTGTTAAGTGTCCTACTTCTGAAGTTGTAAAAGGAAATACTGTTGCCATTGAGTTACGGTCGAAAGTATGTGTTTTTTTAATTGAATTTTTCATAAGTGGTACATTAGATTGAAATGCTTCATCTTGCATGGCCCATGCAGATTTTATTCCAACTAATGTTTTAGAAAGCTCTGTTGCTAAAAGTTTTGAATATGCATCTAAGCTTTGTAAATTGTATGCAAATAGTGTTGCTACAACTGATGCCTCAAAAAGTTTATTAAAACCTGATGCGATTTCATCTCTTAGTCCTTCTGCCTCTAGTCTTTTTTGTGATAATATACTTTCACGGTTTATATTTCCTCTATCTGCTGCAACAATTCTCTCTGTTTCTAATTGGTTTATTACCCTATTTAATTCATTTTGAGATTTTGCTTCTGGTACAGGGTTAATATATACAGATGTGTTTATATCTCCAAACAAATACATATCCCTAAAAAGCTCTGGGAATGTGCACATACGTGGTAGGTTTGATACAAAGAAACTTCTTGCATATCTTGTTGTATTTGAAATAATCTCTAAATGGTCAATATTTGATGCATCAATTCCAGATGGTGCAATTAGTTCTTTTATTGTTTTCTTTCTTAAAATATCATACTCTGGTTCTTCAGGTCTCAAACTATTTTGCATTTGAAATTCGTCTAGTTCTCTTTGTTTTTTGCTCATTTGTATTTCCCCCTTCTTCTGTATTATTTAACTTTTCAATTGCTTTTTCAGCAACATCTTTACCAACATATTTTTCATTTTCTTTAAGTAAAACTTCTGCCATTTGTTTTACTAATTCTTCAAAATTTTTCTCTTTTTTCTTTATTTTTCTTTCTTTTTCTAATCTAACTTCATCAATTGTTTCTTTTGCAAGATCAATTGCTTTTTCTTCAATTTGACTATCTATTGCCTTCATTCTCTTATCCAATACATCTGGTGCTGTTGCATATAGTTCATTGTAACCTGCTCTAATAGCCCTTTCTACGCTGTAAGTTTCTGACTCATCTCTGTTATAAGCTACATATAGTAATTCTACTAATTCTTCTGAATTTAAAATTTTACACTTCATTTCACAAGCAAATAATGATCTTATTAAACTTTGTGCTCTTGTATATAGTTCTGAGAAAATCATATTTTTCTTTTCTTCTTCGTCTAATAAATCTGTAGCTATTTCTGCACTGTAGTATGGAACTACAATGTAGTAATGCTTTCTAAGTACATTCTTGTTTTGACTTGTTTTTTGAATGTTATCAATTATATCTTGTCCATACTCATACAAATGTTTAATTCTCATTAATTCTCTTTTTAACATATCTAATTGATTTTCATTATAGGTTTCGTTTTTAAGCATTCTATTATATTCTTGTTGTTTTGCATCTAATTCTTTCTTTATCTCTGTTAATCTACTTTTGTAATTTTGAATACTATCACTAATGTTGATTGTTCTTGTTTGTGTATAAAGTTGTATTGGATATCTTAAAGTATTTAAAAACTGTATAAACCCAGCCTCAACCGCTGTTTTTTCCATTTGAGACATAAGGTCATAATTTATTCCTTCGCACTCAATTACCATTAAGTATTTTTGTCCTTTGTCTTGCACTATCATGTTATCTTCAATCTTATCAAATTGCATAAATTTAAAAATTGATTTTTTTGTGTATTCTGTTGCAACTTTAGTTGTAGAACCTGGAGTATTAACTTTTTCTTCTTCCTCAATTTTTTTCTTGTTTTTGTAAGTTAAATACCAGTATATAAAAGCTAATATTATTATGAAAAATATAAGCATTACCAAAATTATTGTTAAGCTATTCATTAAATTATCCATTATTTTTTTCCTCCTCTGTTCCAAGGTATGTATATATTACATTTCCTCTTCTTTTAAATTTCATCCATTTTAAAAATGTAGTATCAATATTTTCTCCTCCAGCTTTTCTTGTTATTTCTAGTGCATTCGTATCCGGAATTTTAAATGTTGCCACAACAAACCCTAAAGCCGCACATGCTATAGTTAATGCTATTCCAAGCCATGTTAGCTTTAATAGTGTACCAAAAATAAAATAGAATATCAATCCCACAGCTCCAGCTGCACAAGTGTATATTAGTGATTTTGTCGTAAAAATCATTAACACCCTTCCGTTCTCCTTTTACATTTCTTGGTATATTGTATGTTGCCAATTTAAACTCCTCCTTTGATAAATGCTTTCTAACCTAAAATTAGATATATTTATTATAGCAAAATTTGTATCATTTTGAAACATTTTTAGCGAATGTAATCGAAATATAATATTTTTGTAACATTTTTGTAACATTTTTAACATTTAAAGAGGATGTAGTGCATTCTACATCCTCTCTTTTTTATAATAAATCTATAATATTTTCATAAATTCTATCTACTTCTGCTGTGCTTGGAGTATTATTTCCATCTATTTTTATTTGAGAAATAATTGCTTTAAATTCTTCTGGGCTTTTATTTTTTGCAAAGCTTGCTATTTTCTTTAGGTTTGCATAGTAAGTTGCTGACCCCCATTTTGCTTTTGCCGCAGCTATTTCTTCTGGTGCTTTTATTCCAAGTTTTGAATATTCTTTTAATTCATCTCCTGTTATTCCCTTTTGCATTGCTTTTCTTATTTCATCTGCATCTGTTATTCCATTATCTAGGAATTGTTGTGTTGCTGCCTTTACCCCTGCTTCTCCTCCAAATGCATTTAATAAGTTTTCATCTTGTGCTATTTGTTTATACCCATCACTCTTATAGAAGGCTTTATCAAATTTTGAGTTGTTATATGCCTCTACACCCATTGCACCTTTTTTATATGTTTCAAATATGTTACTTGCACCTTCCTCTATACTTCCTGTTAAATTTCTTCCTGCATGATATCCAATTGCAGAAGTTGCTGCTATTTCCTGTGCTGCTTTACTTGGGTCTGTTAATAACTCTCCATCTGCAATATTGGCTGCAACTGCAACTGTTCCTGCAGCTAAACCTACTGTTGCACCACCCATTGTTCTTGTAAACTTCTTTCCATAGCTCTTCAAATTATCTGCCCCGCCTATGTATTTTTTTCTTAATGCATTTAGTCCAGCTCCAACTCCACCTGTTGTTCCGGTTATTTCCACTTGCTGGAGTTGCATTATTACTTACTGCATTTGCTGCCATTGCTGGTGCTGTTCCAGTTGAGCCTCCTGCTGTGCTTCCGTTTTCTGCCCCAGCTCCTGTGCCTGTTCCATTTCCACCATTTGTGCCTGAGTTTCCGCTTGAACTTCTTGTTGCAGTTCTTACCCCTTTTGGTGCATCTGAGCCGCTTCCATCTTTGCCTTCCTTTGGTGGTTTTGCTTTCATTTTATTTAGCATACTCATTACCATCGCTCCACCTGCTGCAGCTCCTAATGTTCCTACTGGTGTTGCAGATTTCATTCCAAACATTTCTTTTATTAATTTTTCTGCTGGTACTAAGAAGCCTAATGCTACAACTGAATAGATTATATTATTTGTTGCAAAATCTCCTACGTTAGAAATTAGCAATGTATATAACAGAAAATGTACAGGTTGTATTAGACAATTAAATATATATTCTCTTACCCAAAAACTAAATGCTTGTGCTTTATTATCTTTTATTTTATCTAAAGGATATGTAAGTGCTATCATTGGTGCTATCATGGTTAAAAATGCCATATATATTACCCTTTTTAAGTACTGTACGGTAAATACACCTGTTAATATTACTAGTGCTAAATACATAATTGTATAACTTGCTGTGTTTAAAGCACTTGCATCTTCATAGCTATCTCCTACACCCTCTCTAACAGCATTCATTAATTTATCGGTTTTATATTCTGCTGTTGAACCTTCTACTCCTCCACTTGTACTTTCTTTTACTACGTTATTGTTAATAATATTGTTTAAACTTCCTGTCATTTCAAGCATAAATGCCATTATATAGTGTAATGTAAATAGTATACATATTGCAACTACCCAATCTTTAAGCATATTTTTATATTTTGCTTTATCATTTGCTGATGCGCTGCTTAGTATTATTCTAATGCCTATATATAAAAGTACTGATAACAAACCAACTAATGCTATTGTTCTTAGTGCTATGTACCATTTTGAGATGTTTGCTTGCATTACTTTAGCTGGTGAAGTAATAGTGCCACCTGGTTCAGAAACTTCCCATGATCTAATCATATAAACAATAAACTTTCTTTGTTGTGAATCCACATCTGCATCATCGTCAAATAGCGTTATCTTCCCAACATTATAATGATCACCATCACTTTTATTCCAAGAATATACATGTTGTGGATTCACTGTTTGATATTTTGTATCCGTTTCTTTTTGGTCTGTTGAAGTGCTGTCGTAATATCCATTTTCCTTTAATAATTCTTCTATTTTTGCATCTGCTTTGGCTTCTGCCGCTGCAGTATCATAATCATCACGAAAAGTTTCATCATATAAAGTTTCTTGCTCTCGGCTAGTTTCGCCACCTTCTCTAACTAAATAACCTTCATTAGGTTTTATAAAATTAACATCTAAAGCAATTATAGAATTTGAAAAGATTAACCCTGGCGAATATTTTATATCGTATTCATCTCCATCTTTTATTTCATTTGTACCTATCATCATTTTCTGCATTAATTTTATACCCACATCACCAACATATGCAATTAAGTAGAATATGCCAGAAACAAGCTTTTCTCCTGCTGATTTAGCGCATACATAGTTAGGCATAACAAAATTACTTATCATTAC
The DNA here is from genome assembly GCA_900553695.1 of uncultured Clostridium sp. Lineage (GTDB taxonomy): Bacteria > Bacillota > Clostridia > TANB77 > CAG-508 > UMGS1781. The sequence continues at coordinate 39,368 of USEM01000003.1, forward strand.
AATTGTTATAAGCACAATCATTACTTTTTTAGTTATTGTATTTTTCAATAAAACTCTCATGAAAGGTTTTCCTCCATAATTTTAATATGTTCTTATTAATTGTACCATATTTTTTTGTAAAATAAAAGTTTTTAGAAAAAAATCTATTACTTTTTGACATTTTTTGTAGTTTTTAGGCAAAACAAAAAACTGGCCTTCAAGACCAGTTTTGATTACTATGTTAATTAAGTTGTTGTAAATGTATTAACTAGTAAGTTTGCTATTGTTGTTGCACCCATTACTACTACTATACCTACAATTAAAGGTATCATAGATTTTTTGTATTCTGCTTTTTCTTCTAAGCTTCCCATCATGTATTTAATACCAAGAACTGCAATAATTAAAACACCACCAATTAATGCTATCCATTGTAAAAATCCTAAGATTTTACCTGCTAAATTCAATATGCCTGAAGTTTCTGTTGGAGCTACTGGTGTTACAGTTACACTTGTTGCAAATACAGGTGTTGCAACCATTATAATCATTAAGGCTATCATTAATGTTGATACTATTTTCATAGATTTTTTCATATTCGGTTCCCCTTTCTTAAATATTTTTTTATTTTGACCTTTCTTAAACTAATTTAAGAAAATGTTAAAAACTATATTTTATACTGTACGTACTATTTTTGTTTTTTCTACTCTTGCATTTTCAAAGCTATTTCCTATTGACATTACTATTTTCCAAATTCCAAATGCTGAGAATATTATAAATACACCTATAACATATGGAACCAATGTTTCTTTAATTTTTGCTTTTTCATCTACACTACCTATAATAAATTGAATACCAATTATCATTCCTATTACAAATGCTAGTACTACTGCTATAGTGAATAAAACATTATAGATATATGAAGATGTGTTTTTTAAAGCTTTTTCATCTATTGGATTGTCTTGTCCCTCACCTTTACTAATAAAATCCTGTCCGCTAGACACAATATCATCAACCGCATATGTTTTATTGGGTAAGAATGCACATAATATTAACGTTATTAATATTGTAATAAATAAATTTTTTACAAGTTTATTTTTCATATTATCACCTCACATATCATGTCCATTCTTTCATTTAACTTCAAGAGTTTGTTGCGTTCCACCGCCTCCACCACCAACGGGTGTTGTAGAATTAGATGCTACATTTTGTATTATTCCTATAAATACTGAAATTGCCATTAATAAGCAACAGCCTAATACATATGGTAATATTTTTTTCTTGTATTCAGCTTTTCCTTCCACGCTGCTTAACATATAACTTATTCCTATTATTGCTAAAACAATTACTGAAACGATTATTCCAATATATTGAATCCATCCTAAAACCATACTAGCTTTTTGTACAAAGGTTCCACCTGATTCAAATTTAGGATTTGGATCATAATAGCTTGGGTCTTGAGCCGGATCTACATCTGCAAATGCAGTGGTTGTTAACATAGCTACTATGAAAATTATAAGTGCTATTGAAACTATTAACTTCACATTTATTTTTTTCATTTTCTTTAGCACCTCCAATCTTTCTCTCTTTACTATTATAGCATTTTTTTACAGTTCTTGCAACTTTTTATGTTGATTTTGTTGAATTTATCCTTGATTTTAATTATATTTTAATGTTTTTGTCATATTTTGTCAAGTATTTATTTAAAATTTATTATTGCATTTACAATAAAAAACCTTAAAACACTAGTTTTACGGTTTTTTATTTTGGAGCAGGTAGTGGGACCACTCGCACTCGCGTCGGAAAAGATGTCCAGTGGACATCTTTTGCCTGCGTTTTGGCAGGCTCCAGTCCTGCTCAAAACTTGGCAACCTCCTTTTCGATTCCCACTGTTTAAATTTAAATCAAAAAAAATCATAGCAAATGCTATGATTTTTTATTTTGGAGCAGGTAGTGGGAATCGAACCCACGTATCCAGCTTGGAAGGCTGGGGTTCTACCATTGAACTACACCTGCATCTCCCGCTCACAGTTTTTAATTATAAACTATTTTCTTTTAATTGTCAATACTTTTTTGAAATTTTTTTAACTTTTTTCTTTGTTTGGCGTAAGCCCCCTTATTCAAGGGGCTTTCAAAATACGCCTAACAGTAAATTTATAAATTTTATAAACTATGCTCTTGGGTTTTTAATTGCTGCTTGTGCTGCTGCTAATCTTGCAATTGGGACTCTGAATGGTGAGCATGATACATAAGTTAATCCTATGTTATGACAGAATTCAACACTTGATGGTTCTCCACCATGTTCTCCACATATTCCAAGTTTGATATTTGGTCTTGTTGCTCTTCCTTTTTCTACACCCATTTTAACAAGTTGTCCTACTCCTTTTTGATCTATTTTTGCAAATGGATCTTGCTCATATATTTTTGCTTTGTAGTAGGCATCTAAGAATTTTCCTGCATCATCACGGCTAAATCCAAATGTCATTTGTGTTAAGTCATTTGTTCCAAATGAGAAGAATTCAGCTTCTTCTGCTATTTCGTTTGCTAATAATGCAGCTCTTGGGATTTCAATCATAGTACCAATATGATATTCCATGTTTGATCCTTTTTCTTTCTTAACTTGTTCTGCTGTTTCTACAACTATATCTTTTACGAATTTTAATTCTTTCTTTTCTCCAACTAATGGAATCATTATTTCTGGAACGATATCGTATCCGTCTTCTTCATGAACTTCAATTGCAGCTTCAATTAAAGCTCTTGTTTGCATTCTAGCTATTTCTGGATATGTTACTGCTAAACGGCATCCTCTATGACCCATCATTGGGTTGAATTCGTGTAGTTCTGAACATTTTGCTTTTAAATGTTCTACTGTAACTCCCATATCTTTAGCTAATGCTATTATATCTTCTTCCTCTGTAGGTAAGAATTCGTGTAGAGGTGGATCTAAGTAACGTACTGTCATTGGTAGACCTTTTAATTCTTTGTACATTGCTTTGAAGTCACCTTTTTGGAATGGTATTAATTCGTTTAGTGCTGCTTCACGAGCTTCTACTGTTTCTGAAAGAATCATTTTTCTAATTTTTGGTATTCTTTCTTCATCAAAGAACATATGCTCTGTACGGCAAAGTCCTATACCTTCAGCTCCTAGGTGAACTGCATTTCTTGTATCCCTTGGGTTATCAGCATTTGTTCTAACTCCTAGTTGTCTGTATTTATCTGCCCAAGCCATTATTCTACCAAAGTTTCCACTAACTGATGCTTCAACAGTTTTAATGTCTCCCTTGTAGATTTTTCCTGTTGTTCCATCTAGAGAAATGTAATCTCCTTCATGGAATGTGTATCCACCAAGTTTGAATTCCTTAGCTTCTTCATTTATTTGGATATCTCCACAACCTGATACACAGCATGTTCCCATACCACGTGCAACAACGGCTGCGTGTGATGTCATACCGCCACGTACTGTTAAGATACCTTGTGATGCTACCATACCTTCGATATCTTCTGGTGTTGTTTCTAGTCTTACTAGAACTACTCTCTCACCTTTTCCACCTTTTCCTTGTTCTTTAGCTTCTTCTGCTGTAAATACTACTTTACCTGCAGCTGCTCCTGGTGATGCTGGAAGAGCTTCTCCTATAACTTCTCCTGCTTTTAGGCTATCCTTATCAAATGTTGGGTGTAATAATTGGTCTAAAGATTTAGCTTCTATTCTTAAAACTGCCTCTTTTTCATCAATCATTCCTTCATCAACTAAATCGCAAGCGATTTTGATAGCTGCTGGAGCTGTTCTTTTTCCATTTCTTGTTTGTAAGAAATATAATTTTCCTTCTTGAATTGTGAATTCCATATCTTGCATATCTCTGTAGTGATTTTCTAGTTTTGTTGCAAGTTCCATGAATTCTTTATAGCATTCTGGTAAATCTTCTGCAAGTTTTGTGATTGGTTGTGGTGTTCTAACACCTGCAACAACGTCTTCACCTTGTGCATTAATTAAGTATTCACCATAAATTCCTTTTTCACCTGTTGATGGGTTTCTTGTAAATGCAACACCTGTTCCAGATGTTTCTCCCATGTTACCGAAAACCATAGCTTGTACGTTTACAGCTGTTCCCCAGTCTCCTGGTATATCATTCATTCTTCTGTAAACAATAGCTCTTGGGTTATCCCAGCTTCTAAATACAGCTTTAACTGCTCCCATTAATTGGTCAACTGGATCTTGTGGGAATTCTTCGCCATTCATAGCGTTTTTGTAAACTTCTTTGAATCTTTTTACTAATTCTTTTAAGTCTTCTGTTGTTAATTCTGTATCAAAGTGTACTCCTTTTGCTGCTTTTACTTCATCTATAATTTTTTCAAAGAATGACTTTGGAACTTCCATAACAACATCTGAATACATTTGAATAAATCTTCTATATGAATCATATGCAAATCTTGGATTTCCTGTTTTTGCAGCGAAACCTTCAACTGCAACATCGTTTAATCCTAAGTTTAATATTGTATCCATCATACCAGGCATTGATGCTCTTGCACCACTTCTTACTGATACTAATAATGGATCATTGTTATCTCCAAATTTCTTTCCTTGGATTTCTTCTAGTTTCTTTAATGCGGCAAAGATTTGTTCTTGAATTTCTTCATTTATTCTTTTACCATCATTGTAGTATTCTGTACATGCTTCTGTTGTAACTGTAAATCCTTGTGGAATTGGTAAACCTAAATTTGTCATTTCTGCTAGGTTTGCACCTTTACCACCTAATAATTCACGCATATTTGCATTTCCTTCTTTAAATAAGTATACATACTTTTTGCTCATAAATTATTCCTTCCTTTCTTCTTTATAAATTTACCGATATATTATATCTCACATTTCCGTAAATGTAAAGAGCTTTCCAGAAATTTTTTCGGCACTTAAACCATACTTATCTTCAAGTTCTTTTACCATTCCATGCTCTACAAAAGTATCGTCATATCCAAAGTTTTTAATTTTAACATCTTGAATATCACTTTTATTTACCGCTTCCACTACGGCAGAACCAAGTCCGCCCTTTAGCAAGTTATCTTCTATGGTAATGCAATAACCAGTTTTTCTTATAGAATTTAAAATTGTTTCTTCATCTAATGGTTTTAAGAAACGAGCATTAATTATCTCAACACTCTTTTCAGGAAGCAAGCTTGCAACTTCTTCTGCTCGCCCTACCATATTGCCTATTGCTATAATACTTAAATCTGTTCCTTCTTGCACAATTTCGGCTTTTCCAAGTTCAATATCCTCTGTGCTTTCAAAAGAGAAATTCTCTCCCCCCCTTGGATATCTTATAAATACCGGTTTGTCTAAGTTTACCCCAAATTCTAGCATTTTATCTAATTCTTCGAAATTTTTAGGAGCCATTATAACTATATTTGGTATTGAAGATAGGAAAGATAAATCGAATATTCCTTGATGTGTTTCTCCATCATTTCCTACAATTCCTGCTCTATCTATGCATACAGTTACTGGTATTCCAGATAGTGCTATATCGTGTATGATTTGGTCATAGCCCCTTTGTAAAAATGATGAATATATTGGCAATACTGGTTTTAACCCTGCTCTTGCCATTCCTGCAATTAACCCAAGTGCATGTTGTTCAGCAATTCCTACATCAAAAAATCTATCTGGGAATTTTTCAGCAAATTCTTTTAAACCTGTACCATCCCTCATTGCAGCTGTTACAGCAACTATCCTTTTGTCTTCAGAGGCCATTTTTACAAGTTTTTCTCCAAATACTTTTGAATAATTCTTAGATTTTTTTACTTCTCCCGTTTCCTTGTCGTATGCAGAAATTCCATGGAATTTATCTGGGTTTTCCTCAGCTAGTTTATACCCTTTTCCTTTTTTAGTTACAACATGAATAAGTACTGGGCCATTTATTTTCTTACTTCTTTCTAAAATGTCTTCTAGTTTTTTAATATCATGGCCATCTACTGGGCCTAAGTATGTAAAGCCAATATCTTCAAAATACATGTTACGAAATACTGCTCTTTTAATTATTTGCTTTGTGTAATGTGCAAAACTAATTATTGGTTTTCCTATATAAGGAATTTTATTTACAATTGCTTTTATCTTTCTGTTTGACCTTGTGTAACCTGTTTTTGTTCTCATTTTACTTAAATATAATGGTATGCCACCAACATTTTTTGATATGCTCATTTCGTTATCGTTTAAAATTACTTTAACATTTGTTTTACTACTACCTGCGTCATTTAAGGCTTCTAAGGCCATTCCCCCTGTTAAAGAACCATCTCCAATTACTGCAACAACTTCATAGTTTTCATTTAAGATATCTCTTGCTCTTGCCATTCCTGTTGCTATAGATATTGATGTGCTACTATGCCCGGTATTAAAATTATCATACTCAGATTCACAAATCTTTGGAAAGCCAGATATTCCACCTAATTTTCTTATATTTTGAAATTCTTCTCTTCTTCCTGTTAAAATCTTATGTACATAGCATTGATGACCAACGTCCCATACTATTTTATCATTTGGTGTATCAAATATAGAATGCAAAGCAATTGTTAGTTCAACCACACCTAAATTTGATGCAACATGCCCACCATTTTTTGAAGTTACGTCTATTATTAAATCTCTAATCTCTTGGCTTAGAGTTTCTTTTTCTTCTAATGTTAATTTTTTTAAGTCTTTTGGTGAATTAATTTGTTCTAATAAATTAGTCATATTTTTCCCTCACTTTCCATATATTGTATATGCATTTTTGTAAAATGTCAACATTGACTTTTAGCAGTTTTTTTGATATTATATGTCCTTAGAAAGAAGGATAATTATGGACATTTATACAGAAAATTTTAAAGTTACTTTGCCAGATGTTGGTGAAAACAACTCAATTACAAATAAAGGTTTTTTAAGAATATTTCAAGAAATTGGTTGCATTCATTCTAGTTTATTTGGTCGTGGGTTAAATGATGCTAAAAAAACTGGTTTATTTTGGGTTATATTAAATTGGAAATTAGAGGTCTTTTCAAGACCTAAATGGAATGAAACTTTAAAAGTTTCAACATGGTGTACAAAGCACACACATATTTACATTTATAGAGATTTTAAAGTTTATGATAGTTCAAATAACGTAGTTGCTGTTGCAACATCTAGATGGATTTTATTTGATTTTAATAAAAAGCAAGTATTTAAAATTACTGAAGATTTTAAAGATAATTATTGTCATTGTGTAGATGACAATGTGTTTTCTTCAAAAATGTGTGAGAAATTGCAAGAGCCTGGAAACAGTAAAGTAGCAGGTAAATATACTATTCAAAAAAGAGATATAGATTCAAATCATCATGTAAACAACCTAAACTACTTAGATTTTGCATATGAATTATTGCCTAAAAATGCAGAATTTAAGAACGTTGAAGTAATGTATAAAAATGAAGCTAGACTTGGAGATACAATGAAACTTTATTATGGAGAAAAAGATGATGCAATTTTTATTACTATGAAAAATAGTATAGATGATAAATTGCATTGTATTGTTAAATTATATTGATATCAGCTAAATTTAGAAGAAGTCCTACTTTTTAAGTAAGACTTCCTTTATTTTATACTATGTCTTTATATTTCTTAATTCCAACTATTGATGTTCCAAATAGTGTTGTAAGACCAATTACACTAATAATAACTGTCTTCTTTCCTGTGTTTGGTAATTCTTTTCCTGAGTTAGTTTTGTCTACATTATTGTTTCCGGCTTGATTTTCATTATTATTTCCTGTTTGGTTGCCATTGTTATTTCCGCTTTGATTTCCATTGTTGTTTCCACCTTGGTTGCCATTGTTATTTCCGTTTTGGTTTCCATTGTTGTTACCGTCTTGATTTCCATTATTATTTCCATCATTTTCTTTTACAATGTAATTACATTTATCACAATTTTTAGATGTTCCATTAGAATGGTTTTCTGTTATCTTGTAACTACAAACTGTACATGTTCCACTATGTGTTCCATCGCCATTGTCATTCCATTCTTTTACATTATGTGCTTCAGTTGTCCCTACTTGAACCAAATGACATTTTGTGCACTCCTGCCAATGTTCATCTTTATTAGATTTCCTTCTCCATATATGGTCACAATAAGTTGAATCTATTGTTCCACATTCTGTACATGTTCCGTCTTTAAAATTATGTTTGTTCTTTACACTATAGTTGCATATCTTGCACAATCCAATATGTGTTCCGTCTCCATTGTCACCCCATGATGTAATTGTATGTTTTTCGACTGTGTCTTTTTGAATTAAATTACACTTATTACATTCTTTCCAATGCCCATCTTTGTTGTTTTTAAATACCCAATTGTGTTTACAAACTTCCTGGTCACCTTCTTTTGCACCACATTCTGTACATATTCCGTTTTCATAGTCATGTTCAGCGGTTACAACATAATTACATTTTGTACATGTTCCACTATGTGTGTTGTTTCCTTTATCTTCCCATTTGGTAATGATATGACTTTCTAAACTATTATCTTTTGTATAATAACATTTTGTACATTCTTCCCAATGTTCAACTGGATTACTTTTAAATTTCCAATCATGTATACATGCTGAATCTTCATTCACTTTACATTCCGTACAAATTCCGTCCTTAAAATTATGTGTATCTGTTTTTTTGTAGTTACAAACCGTACATGTTCCACTATGTGTTTCATCTCCATTGTTTTCCCATGTTGTAATTTTATGATTTTCAACTGTATCTTTCTGAGTAATATGACATTTGTCACATTCCTTCCAATGTTCTTCTCTATCACTTTTCATAACCCAATTATGTTCACAATTAGCACTTGAAACAGCTCCACATTCTGTGCATGTTCCACCGGTATAATTATGAGTTTGTGTTGCTTTACCATTACAAACTGTGCAAATTCCGCTATGTGTTTCATCTCCATTATCTGTCCATGTTGTTATATTATGATTTTCCAAGCTACCTTCTTTTGTAATATTACATTCGCTACATTCTTCCCAGTGTTCTAATGAATTGCTCTTCATTACCCATTTATGTTCACATGTTGTTGTTTCTGTTGCACCACATCGTGTACATGTATGACTACTGTTAAAATTATGATATTCGTTAATTACATAACTACAAACTGTACATGTTCCACTGTGTGTGTTATCTCCATTGTCTCTATATGCTGCAATATTATGGTTCTCAACACTTCCAGTTTTTGTAATATTACATAGGCTACATTCTTCCCAATGGTCTGTTGAATTACTTTTTGTTACCCATGTATGTTCACATGTTGTTCCAGACGTTGCTCCGCAAGCAGTACATGTGCCACTACTATCCTCATGGGCTTTTGTTACAGTATAATTACAAATCGTACATGTTCCACTGTGTGTTCCATTTCCATTATCTGTATATGAATTAACTGTATGTGCTTCCTGTGGATCAGACTTTGTTGATGTACAATTTGTACATTTATATATTGGAGTATGTCCATTAACATTTTTATTGTATGATGTAGGTGTATCACTATAATCATGTCCTGTTCGAGCTTGTATTACCACTTTACATTTTGTACATATTTGATCTGTTATACATGTTGCTGCTGGTCCTTTAGTATGTCCTGTCGCATTTGTTATAATTGCATTACATACTGTACATTTTTGTGCTGTTGTGCATGTTGCTGCTGGTCCTTTAGTATGTCCTGTCGCAGGTATCACTTTTTTCTCTGTGGCACAATAACTACAATATCCACATTTTGTGTAACTTGACCATCCATCTGCTGTACATGATGCTGCCTTACCTTGAACTCTATACAATTTGTGACTTTTTGTTGTTGTCTCATTACAATTTGCACACTTCCATTTACAGCCAGATGCTCCATCTGCAGTTCCTGTTGCAACAGTATATGAGTGTTCTTTTTTTGATAATGGCTGTGCTTTTTTTAGTACCGTTCTACATTTTTTGCATCTTGTTGATTCCGAATATCCTTCTTGTGAACAAGTTGGTGTTTTACCTGGTATAGTTTCTACTTCATGTGCCTTATTAGTTATTGAATTACATCTTGTGCATGCATATTCACATCCAGCAGGAGTGCCACCTATTAGATTAGTATAATTATGCCCTTGTGCTGGAATTGTTGTTTTTGGTTTAGAATAATAATCACAATACTTACATTTTATATAATCACTATATCCTGCACTTTCACATGTTGCTTCCTTTCCTTGAACTCTTGCTAATTGATGGCTTCCAGTTTGTTTCTTACATATAGAACAAGTCTGTATACAACCATTAGCCTTCCATGAGTGTCCTGCGGCTGAGCCCTGCTTTAATCCACAATTTATACAAGTTTCTGGTTCAGTACATGTTGCATCCTTAAAAACATGCTCCTTTCTTGTTTGTAAAACTTTTCCACATTTCTTGCATATTGATGCTTTTGTACACGTTGCTCCTCCATCTGATTCATGTCCTAATGCTGCTTGAAGTACCTTTCCACATCTATTACATGTTTGTGGCGTTGTACATGTTGCTGCCGCTCCTGGGGCATGTCCATAAGGTCCTCGCTCTGTTTCATGACATTTTGTACAATATTTTGCTGTTGTACATGTTGCATCAACCCAAGTATGTCCTAATGCCGAACCAGTTGTTGCTCCACATCTTGTACATTTTTTTGGTTTTGTACATGTTGCTGGACTATAGTTGTGTTTATATGCTGCTTGAAGGACCTTTCCACATTTATTACATATTTGTGACGTTGTACATGTTGCTGCTGGTCCTTTAACATGTCCTGTTGCTTTATATTCCGTATATCCAGTTGTTAGACCACAACCTGTACATTTTGTATATGCACTATGTCCATTTGTTGTGCATGTTGCCGCTTTAGCAGCATATGAATTTATTTTTGATCCGACACCTATAGCAGTTTGCAGCTAAAACTTCATTCTTTAGAAGTTTATTTACTACTAGAATTGCTACTCCGCAAATTAAAATAACAATTAATACTAATATTACATTTTTCTTAAGTTTCATTTTATCACACTCCATCTATTTATACATAGTGTAGCATATTTATACTTTTAAGTAAATATTTTTAAATAACATGTCAAAAATGTCATAAATTTGTCATATTCTTGTAACATTTCTCAGTAAAAAATTAAAAACAACAGATTTTAGTTTCTGTTGTTTTTATTGTTTATATCACTTTATACTTATGCTGTCTTTAATTCTAGTCTTAACTTATCAGCTATCATTGCAATGAATTCTGAATTTGTTGGTTTGCCTTTACTTGCTGATATTGTGTAGCCGAAGATGTTTTCTACTGCTTCGTTTTTTCCTCTTGCCCATGCTACTTCTATGGCATGGCGAATTGCTCTTTCTACTCTACTTGGTGTTGTTCCATATCTTTCTGCTATTGCAGGATATAGTTGTTTTGTTATTTGATTAATTACGTCTATATCTTGTACTACAACCATTATTGCTTCTCTTAAATATTGGTAACCTTTAATATGTGCTGGTACTCCAATTTCATGAATTATATTTGTTACAAGTGCTTCTAAGTTTTCTTGGTTCTTTTTATCCATTTCGTTTATTTCTATGTATTGTGACTTGATTTCCCTTGATGTATAACAGTTGTCTAAGTTTGATGTTGGTGTTGGTTTATAATTTTTTATATCTCTTATTCTATTTATTAGTACTTCAATATCAAATGGTTTTACTACATAATATTCTGCACCCAAACTGATTGCTTTTTGTGTTATTTTTGTTTGTCCCACGGCTGATAGCATTATACAGGTTGGCATTTTTTCTATTTTTGCTGCATTTAATTTCTCCAAAACTCCAAGTCCATCTAGATATGGCATTATAACATCTAATAGTAATACATCTGGCTTTAGGCTAGTAACTTTTTCACACGCTTCCTTTCCGTCTCTGGCTACTCCTATAACCTCCATATCTTTTTGTACACTTAAGTGTTCTACTAAAGTTTCTGCAAATTCTGGGTTGTCATCTGCAATTAAAATAGTAATCTTTTCGTTCAATTTGATACCTCCTAAAAAATAATTGTAAAAATTTTACAGTTTTCATTATAATACCTTTTTACCAATAATGCAAGGCTTTTTTTGAAAATATTTCCAATTATATGAGTTTTGCCTTATATTTCAACGAATTTTTCTTTTATAATATCAAATTTTGAAATATTAAAATTGTTATTATAATTATTTGTAAATTGTTCTATACACTTTTTTTGCATATCTACAATTATTTCTATATTTTCTAAATATTCTATGTTTAATACTTTTATATTCATCTTTTCCAAGGTATATTTCAATGCTTCTAAGTTACTATAATCAACATTTATCTTTGCTTCATACCCCATTGTTTTTTGGATAATTTCTGCTTTTTTAAGAGCTTCTTCAGTCGCCCCTGAGTAGCATCTAACTAAGCCACCTGTTCCTAAGAGTATTCCTCCAAAATATCTTGTTACAACTACTAAAATATTTGATAATCCTTTTTCTAAGATCATTTTTAATATAGGTGCACCTGCTGTGCCTGATGGCTCTCCATCATCATTGTATTTTACAGCTATTCCACCGTTTTCCCACTTCTATAGCATATGCAAAGCAGTTATGCCTTGCATCTCCATATTTTTTCTTTACTTGTTTTATATAATTTTCAGCTTCTTCAACACTTTCTACATAAAAAATATTTGCTATAAATCTTGATTTTTTCTCTGTTATTTCTGCTGTTACGTTTTCTTTTATTGTTTTAAAAATTATATTTTCTTCTATCTTTCATCATCTCTTTCTTCAATTCGTTCTATCATTATATCAACAGCTGATGCATCATCAAATGCTAAGATGTTATCTTCTCTTTGTGTTTGTTTTGATGTTCCTTTTACTCCTCTGTTTTCATTTATGCATAATGGGTCTATTTCTGCTAACCTTCTATTTGCCCTAATTGCATAACCTAAATCTTTATCGTTATTTAATATTTCCACTGGAAAGCCATCTGAAAATAGCCTTATGTGTCTTACATCTTCAGGTAAATCTTGAACTATACAATTTTTACTTTCAGTTTTTATTCCATTGAAAACAGAATAACCATATTCATTTGCGTTTGGGTTGTTTTTAAAGTATTCTTGTAATTTCTTAGGTGTATTATATTTTTGTAGTAAATTGCCTTCTTCAATTTCTTCTTCTGAAAACCCGCATTTTAATAAGGTTTCATGCATTGTTGTTTGAATAGTTTCTTCTATTTTTTGCATAACACTTTTGTCTTGAATAACTTCTGGTATTTTTTCGGGTTCTTTTATAAACTCTTTGGAAATATCTCTTTTAAATAAATCTCTTTCTGTATATCCGTTTTCTAATAAAATATTTATTATCCTTGCTCTTAGCTCAGCATATATTTCATCAATTTTTAGTTCATTTTGAATTACTTTTCCATCATAAATTGCTCTACAGTCTCCAACTAACCATATTTGATTATGAACCCTTGAATATATTGCACCTGTTGCTTCTAAGGGGTCTTTAGAAAGGTCATATCCTATATGTTCACAATATTTTTTAATGTATAAATTTACCCAATCTGTAAATTTTTCAAACTCTAATTCTTTTGCATAATTTGGTGCATGCTTTCCATCTAGCTTTCTTATTGCTTCTGTAATAATATTTGCAACCCCAATTTTCTTGCCATCTCTTTCAATTGTACTTTTGTTTGAAACTCCATCTATTACAACAGCGTAATTTTCGCCAATATATATGTCATCATCATTTTTCCCTGGGCATTTTCCTATTGATGTTGATTCGACATTTTTTATTCGTCTGTTTTGCATAAAAACTTCCTCCTTTTAATTTTGGGCTGCTACATATCCTGTTGACCATGCAATTTGAAGGTTAAACCCTCCTGTGAATGCATCTAAATCGATTATTTCTCCTGCAAAGTATAAGCCTTGTATTAGCTTTGATTCCATTGTTTTTGGGTTTATTTCCTTTATACTTATTCCACCTTTGGTTACAATTGCTTCTTCAATTCCCCTAAAACCATTTATAGTAAGTTCTAAGTTCTTTAGATTTTTTACTATTGTTTTCCTTTCTTCCTTTGTTATTTCATTTATTCTTTTTTCTGGGTCTATTCCTATAATTGATACCATAGGTTCTACCATTTTCTTGGGTAGCAATAGCCATAAACTGTTTTTAAATTGCTTGTTTTTTAGTTCTTCAAAATCTCTTAGTATTCTATTATCTAACTTTTCTTCGTCTAACGCTGGTTTTAAATCTATATGAATTTTTACTTTGTTTTCTTTTAATAATTCATCAATATTTTTGTACCTAATTAATACTGCAGAAGCACTTAAAATTATAGGTCCAGATATACCATAATGTGTAAATAGCATTTCGCCAAAGTCTTCATATATAACTTTATTGTTTTCTGTTATTTTAACTTTAACGTTTCTTAATGATAAACCTTGCATTTCTTGGCACAGTCTTTTTGATTCTCCATTGCAAGTTAATGGTACAAGTGATGGTTTTAAGCTTGTAATTGTATGTCCTAAGTCTTTTGCCATTTTATATCCATCTCCTGTTGAACCTGTAACTGGATAACTTTTTCCTCCTGTTGTAAGTATTATTTTATCTGCCATTATTTTTTCTATTTTGCCATTATTTTTGCCTTCAATTCCTGTTGAAACACTACCTTCCGTAAGAATTTTTGTAACTTCAAAATTTGTTTTTATTGTAACGTTTAGTTCTTTTAATTTTTTTAAAAAAGCATTTAGAACATCTTCTGCTTTATCTGAAACAGGAAAAACTCTACCTCCTCTTTCAACTTTTGTTGCAACACCCTGTTTATTTAGGAAACTTATAATGTCATTGTTGGTAAATCTACTGAAACTACTATAAAGGAACTTTGAATTCTCTGGTATATTTTTCATAAATTCATCCATTTCTGCTGAATTTGTGATATTGCATCTTCCTTTTCCAGTAATTAACAATTTTTTACCAAGTTTTTCCATTTTTTCTAATAAAATTACTTCATTACCATTTTCAGCTGAAGTTACTGCAGACATCATTCCAGCAGGTCCTCCGTCCAATTACTATAACTTTCATTATATTTTCCTTTCTTTTTATTCGCATATTCTTGATATTGCTTTTAAAACTCCTAATTTTCCATATTCATATGTTAAGCCACCTTGCAAAAATGCTGTATATGGTGGGCGTATTGGTGCATCGCAAGATAATTCGATTGATGAACCTTGCACAAATGTACCTGCTGCCATTATTACTTTATCTGTATAACCTGGCATTTCCCATGGTTCTGGTACTGAATTTGAATCTACCGGGGAACCCACTTGTATACCTTGGCAGAATTTTATTAGCTTTTGCTCATCTTTAAAATTGATAAGTTGCACTATATCTGTTCTTTTTTCATTATATTTTGGTGATACTTCATATCCTAATTTTTCAAGCATTCTACTTGCAAAAATAGCTGTTTTAACACTGCTTGCTACAACGCTTGGTGCAAAGAAAAGTCCCTGTAATATTTGTTTATTTATACCAAGTGTTGGTCCTATTTCTTTTCCTTGACCTGGTACAGTAAGTCTTTCGCTTGCAAGTTCTACTAAATCTTTTCTTCCTGCTATATATGCACCATTTGGAGCCAAGCCTCCTCCTAGGTTTTTAATAAGTGAACCTACTATTAAGTCTGCTCCAAGTGATGTTGGTTCTATTGTGTCTACAAGTTCTCCATAGCAGTTATCTACCATTATTATCGCTTCTTTGTTTACTTCTCTTATTTTGCTTATTATATTTTTTATACTTTCTAGTGATAGACTCTTTCTTAATGCATAGCCTCTAGATCTTTGCATACAAATAAGTTTTACATTGCCTTGGTCAACTCTATTTACTATTTTTTCTGTATCAAATTCATCTCCAATTAAATCTATTTGTTCATATTTTACTCCATAGCTTTTAAGTGAGCTTGCATTTTCTTCTATTCCTATTACTCTATCTAATGTATCATATGGTTTCCCATTTATGCTAAGCATTGTGTCTCCTGGACGTAGCATTGAAAATAGAGCCACTGTTAATGCATGTGTGCCAGAAATAAATTGATTTCTAACTAAGCTATCTTCTGCTCCTAACACTTCTGCAAAGATGTTTTCAATAGTATCTCTTCCAACATCTCCATAGCCATACCCTGTAGTCATACCAAAATGCATATCTGATAAATTGTATTTTTGAAATGCCATTAATACTTTCAAACTATTTTCTTCTTTTATTTTATCTACTTTTTCAAATTCTGGTTTTAGTTCTTCTTCTACTTCGTTTGCTAAGTTTATTATTTTATCTTGTATTCCAAATTTTTCGTACATATTATCCCCCTTTAGTGAAAAATGGACGACTTAACTTAAAGTCGCCCTACTCATCTTCTTCCTCTTCTTCGTTTTCGTCTTTGTCATCTAGTGTTTTGTTTTTACATGCCTTTACCCAAAGAATTCTTTTCTCTTCATATTCTTCTATTTTATATGTTACTTTTTCTGTTTCTATTACAGGCTTTTCATTATCTTGTGGTATTCTTCCAAGAAGCTCTATTAGGTAACCAGATAATGTATCATAATCACCTTCTGGTATATCTACTCCTAATATTTTTCTTAAGTCATATATGCTTACACTTCCATCTATCATGAATGTGTTTTCGTCTATTTGTTCAAAGTCTTTTTCTTCATCATCATATTCATCAAATATATTACCAACAAGTTCTTCTATTATATCTTCCATTGTGATAATTCCGGCTGTTCCGCCATATTCATCTAATACAATAGCAAGTTGTTGCTTATCTCTTTGCATTTCTTTAAATAATTCATTAATTGGCTTAGTATCTGCAACAAAGTATGCTGGTCTCATGATTTTCTTTATCTTTACTTCTTTTTTAGTATATGCATATGCAAGTAAGTCTTTTATAAATAGTACACCAACTATATTATCAATTGTATCGTCGTATACAGGAATTCTACTATATTTGTACTCTTTTAAGTCTGCTAATATATCTTCAATTTTTGAAGAAACATCTATTCCGTATACTTCTGTTCTATGAATCATAACATCTGAAACTGTTTTATCATTAAATTCAAAAACGTTATTTAAAAGTTCCTTTTCTTCTTCTTCAATAGAACCCTTTTCTTCTCCAACATCTATCATCATTCTAATTTCTTCTTCAGTAACTGTGTTTTCATCTTGTGGACCTATGCCAAATAATTTACAAATTAGGTTTGTTGAGAAATTCAAGAAATTTACTATTGGTAATGTAATTATATGTATAAATCTAATTATTCCAATTGTTCCAAAAGCAATTTTTTCTGGGTTTTTCATTGCCATTCTTTTTGGAACAAGCTCTCCAAATACAAGTGAAAAGTATGAAAGAATAATTGTTATAATAACAATTGAAATTGTGTTCCATGCATTAACCCCTAGGTCTATCCAACTGTTTAATTTTGGTGCTAATTCACTAGCAAACGCATCTGCTGCAAACGCACTTGATAGAAACCCTGCTAAGGTAATTCCTATCTGTATAGTTGCCAAGAACTTACTTGGCTCTTTAATCATCTTTTTAATTCTCTTTGCCTTCTTATCTCCCTCTTTTGCTTGTCTATCAATCTTTGCATCATTCAAAGATATAAACGCAATTTCTGCAGCTGCAAAAAAAGCATTAACAAAGATTAATATGGCTAAAACTAACAGTGAAATCATTTTTTGTTTCACTTACTCCTTTCTTGCGGTTAAAATCAATTTCTATTATATAATGGATTGCTCTAAATGTCAAGACTAGAAGGATAAAAGTAGAGGTGTATTACATACACCTCCAATATTTTCAATGATTAATCGAACAAGTAAAAACCCATGTGTTTCTGTAATTCTACATCTATGTATTTTCTAACATATAAGCCATTTGCTTTGCAGTATTTTTTTATAGCCTCTTCTGTTGCAGGTCCAAACTTACCATTTGGTGTTTCTGTTAAAAAGCCCAGTTCTTTTAATCTCTTTTGTATTTCAAAAACATCTGAGCCATACATTCCAGATTTCAAATCTCTAAAACCCTTGCCAAAAGCCCCATATGGGCCATCTACTATTGTTACCTTTGTGCCTATTGGAATAATAGAATATACCTCCGCAGCATCACTATTTTCTAATCTTATACACCCATGTGAGCTTGCCCATCCAAGGCTTTTAGGATATACCGTTCCGTGTATTCCAAACTGCCCCCATGGAACATTTAAACCCATCCATCTACCGCCAAAACCTTCTCCCCAAGTATCTTTTGTAACTATTCTCCATGTACCAATAGGAGAAGGTGTAGACCACTTTCCTCCAGAGCATTTATATGTTTTATATAGTTCTCCATCTTGAAACAAATATAGCTTAGACTCCTCCACATCAACTAAAATCTCAAACTTAGCAGGCTTTGTACTTGTTGCCACAAAAAGCCCCTTTTTAGGGCATAACCAAATTAATGCAATTAATACAAGTAGAATACTAATTGCAATTATTACTATTATTATTTTCTTATTTATAACTATCATATTAATAATTTTATTCTGGAAAATTGTTTTAAGAACATAAAGAAATCGTTCGTCAAATTTTCACATAATTCGACAAACGATTTTTATTATTACCTAGTTTTTATATTTTTCTCTTTTCTTATATGTTGTATGTAAATATTTATGTGCTCTGTAACTTCCTGGTGTTTCTAGAAATTCCTCATATAATTCTTTTATATATGGGTTTTCATGTGATTTTCTTATTTTGCTTTGTTCATCAATTTTGTAGAGTGCTGAGGCTCTGGCTTTTCTTACATCTATGTCGTTTCTCTTTTTTGAACTTACTATTGGTTGACCACCGCCCATTATGCAGCCTCCTGGGCATGCCATAATTTCAGCAAATTGATAGTCTGCTTTTCCGTTTTTAATTTCTTCTAGTATTTCTTGTGCATTCGCAAGTCCATGTGCTACTGCAACTTTTATTTCCTTTTCTCCCATTTTAATTGTTGATTTTTTTATTCCTTCTTTTCCTCTTACTTCTTCAAATTCTAGCTTTTCAAGTTCCTTTCCTGTTACCTTTTCATATGCTGTTCTTAATGCCGCTTCCATTACTCCACCTGTTGTACCAAATATTGCTCCTGCCCCTGTTGCTTCTCCCATTGGGCTATCAAATTCGGAATCTTCTAGTAAGCTCAAATCTATATGTGCTTGTTTTATCATTCTTGCAAGTTCACGTGTTGTTATAACACTATCTACATTTGCTAAGCCATCATTTTTCAATTCTTCTCTTACTTTTTCGAATTTCTTAGCAATACATGGCATTACTGATACAACATACATTTTTTCTGGATCTATTCCCATTTTTTTTGCATAGTAAGATTTTAATATACTTCCAAACATTTCATGTGGAGATTTACAACTTGATAAATGATCTAATTGTTCTGGATAATTCATTTCTATGTATCTTACCCAACCTGGGCTACATGAAGTTATCATAGGTAATACTGCTTCTTTATCATTCAATCTTTCAATTAACTCATTTGCTTCTTCAACTATTGTTAAATCTGCTCCTGTGTTTGTATCAAATACTTTATCAAAGCCTAATCTTTTTAAGGCTGTTACCATTTTGCCTGTTACACAAGTTCCAATAGGCATTCCAAATTCTTCGCCTAAAGCTGCTCTTACTGCTGGTGCTGTTTGAACTACAACAAATGTATCTTTATCTCTTAATTTTCTCCAAACTGTTGCTGTTTCATCTTTTTCCTTTAGTGCTCCTACTGGACATGCTTCTATACATTGCCCACAGAAAGTACAGTTTACATTATTTAAACTCTCATCATTTTCAGCAGCTATTCTTGAATGGAAGCCACGTCCTGCAACATCTATTGCTCCAACTTTTTGAACATTTTTACATGTTGCAACACATCTTTTACACATTATACATTTACTATTATCTCTAACAATTGATGGAGAAATTTCATCTATAAAAGCTTTTTCCTTTTGTCCTTCATAATGAATTTCTGTTACACCAAATTTATCGGCTAATGCTTGTAATTCACAGTTTCCGTTTCTTACACAAGTTAAGCAATCTCTATGATGTGCAGAAAGAATTAAATCTAGTATTATTCTTCTAGCTTCATTTAGTTCTATTGTATTTGTTTTAATCTTCATTCCTTCTTCTACAATTGTTCTACAAGATGGAACGAATCCTCTTCTGCCTTCTATTTCAACAATACAAATTCTACATTCTCCTGCTTGATTAACATCTTTTAAAAAACATAGTGTTGGAATATCTATTCCTATTTGTTTTGCTGCTTGAAGCACTGTTATACCTTCATTTACTTCAACTTCTTTTCCATCTATTGTTAATTTTACTTTTTCAGACATTTAACTTCCCCTTTCTTATATAGCTTTAAAGTTACACTTTGAAGCACATAAGCCACATTTTATACATTTATTTGTATCTATTTGGTAACCTTCTTCTCTGTTTCCTGAAATTGCTTGAACTGGACAATTTCTAGCACACAAGCCACATCTTTTACATTTTTCTTGGTTTATTTGGAATTTCTTTAATGCCTTACATTCTCCTGCTGGACAGTTTTTATTTTTTATATGTTCTTCATATTCATTTCTAAAATAGTGAAGTGTGCTAAGCACAGGGTTTGGCGCTGTTTGTCCTAGTCCACAAATTGATGTTTTCTTTATTGTTTCTGCGAGTACTTCTAGTTTTTCTATATCGCCTTCTTCTCCTTTTCCTTCTGTAATTCTTTCTAGCATTTCTAACATTCTCTTTGTTCCAATTCTACATGGAGTACATTGACCACAACTCTCATCTACTGTGAATCCTAAATAGAACTTTGCAAGATTTACCATACATTTTGAGTCGTCCATCACTATAAGTCCACCTGAACCCATCATTGAACCTATTTTTGATAATGATTCATAATCTATTGGTGTATCTAAATTTTCTTCTGGAATACAACCCCCTGATGGTCCTCCTGTTTGTGCAGCTTTAAACTTTCTACCATTTGGAATTCCTCCACCAATATCAAATACTATTTCTCTTAATGTTGTCCCCATTGGAACTTCTACTAGCCCAACGTTTACAACATTTCCACCTAACGCAAATACCTTTGTTCCTTTAGATGTTTCTGTTCCGATACTTGAGTACCATTTTGCTCCATTTAATATTATTTTTGTTATGTTTGCATATGTTTCAACATTATTTATAAGTGTTGGTTTCATAAATAGCCCTGCATTTGCTGGGAATGGTGGTTTTAAACGTGGTCTTCCACTTCTTCCTTCAATTGATTCCAGTAATGCTGTTTCTTCTCCACATACAAATGCTCCAGCTCCAAGTCTAACTTCTAGGTCGAACTCAAAGCCTGTTCCAAATATGTTTTTACCGTAAAATTCCGTAACTTTTAGCTTGATCTATTGCTGTTTGAAATCTATGTACTGCTATTGGATATTCTGCTCTTACATAGATATATCCCTTGTTTGCTCCTACACTATATCCTGCTATCATCATTGCTTCTAACACACAATGTGGATCTCCTTCTAAAATGCTTCTATCCATAAATGCTCCTGGGTCTCCCTCATCTGCATTACAAACAACATACTTTTGGTCACCCTTTGCTATTCTTGTGAATTCCCACTTTTTACCTGTTGGGAAGCCTGCTCCACCTCTACCACGAAGTCCTGAATCTGTAACTTCTTTAATTACTTCTTCTGGGGTCATTTCAAATAGCACTTTTTCTAATGCTTTATATCCATCAAAAGCTATATATTCATCTATATTTTCTGGGTCGATTATGCCACAATTCTTAAGAGCTATTCTTTCTTGCTTTTTATAGAAATTTAGCTCGTCTAATTGTTTTACTGTTCTTGCATCGATGTCTTGGCACAAAAGTCTTTCTACGATTTTTCCTTCTACAATATGTGTATTTATTATTTCTTCGCAATCTTCTGGCTTAACATGTGCATAAAAAACATCTTCTGGTCTTATTATTACTATTGGACCTTTTGCACATAAACCAAAACAGCCTGTTTGAATTACTTTTACATTTTCAATATTCTTCTCTTTTAATATGTTTCTGAAATTTTCTATAATCTTAGGAGATTTTGAAGATGTACACCCTGTTCCATGACATACTAGTATATGTTTTTCTGTTGTGTTTGCTTTTAAATTTACTCTTAAATCTAATTCTTCTCTTTTTGATTTCCTTATTTCGTGTATTTGTTCTAGTGTTTTCATATTATCCACCTCTCTGTTTTTATTCTTTTAACATATATTCATCTATTACTTTATCTAATAATTCTGGTGTTGCATTTCCATATACTTCATCATTTACTGTAAATACTGGGGCTAGCCCACAAGCACCAATACATCTTGTTGCTTCTATTGAAAACCTGCCATCTTTAGTAGTTTGACCAACATCAATACCTAGTTTTTCTTTTAATTTTTCTAAAATTTTCTCTGACCCTTTTACAAAACATGCGGTTCCAAGGCAAACTGATACATTATATTTTCCCTTTGGCTTTAAGCTGAATCTTGAATAAAATGTTACAACACTATACACTTCTGCCATTGTTAAATTCAAGTATTCTGAAATTTCTAGTTGTGCTTCTTTTGATATATAGCCAAATGTTTCTTGAAATTCATTTAGAATTTGTATTAGATTACTTTTATCTCTTTCATATTTAGATAATATCCTCTCCATTTTTTCATCTTTGTGGTTTTCTCCACAGCAACATTCACAGCTCATATTATTCCTCCCTTAATTAATACTTTTATATTGCGAATTTTAATAGTTTCATTATCTCAAAAAAGTATGCAACTACACCTTTTTTATTTATCTGCTCTGTTGTTTTAATTGGTATTTCGTCTATTATTTCTTCGCCTAGTTTTACTGTTATCTTACCAACTTCTGTATTTGCTGGTAATGGTGCTTCAAACCTTTTTGTATATGTTGTTTCAAGTGTAATTGTTTCGTTTGTCTTTAGTGGGTATTTTGTATATTTTGCTTGGTCCAAGTACACTTCTGGTCTTGTTGTAACACCTTTTCTAACGCGAATTCTCTTTAAATTTACTTTTCTCCATGATAAATATTCATTTTCTACTGCTTCTTCTAAGTCAAATAATTTATAGTTTTTGTACGTATATTCTATTAATTTTATTGAATCTTGTGTTCTTATTTTTCTGGTATCTGCTCCTAAAACTACTGTGATTATATCAAAACCATCTCTAGAAGTTGATGTAACTAAACACCTTCCAGCTTTACTTGTATAGCCTGTTTTTACACCATTTACACCGCTTAAATATCCTAAAAGCTCATTTGTATTTGATATTATTTTTTTATTACCATTTATTGTTACTGTGTATTCTCTTGTTGAAACAACTTGTGCTATTTTTTGGTTTTTAAGTGCATAATCTGTTATTTTTGCAAGTTCTAGAGCTGTTGTGTAATGTGCATCTCTATCTAAGCCATGTGGTGTAACAAAATGTGTACTTGTTAACCCTAAACTCTCTGCTTTTTGGTTCATAAGGTCTGCAAATTGTGAAACGCTTCCGGCTGTGCTTATTGCAATTTGAACAGCTGCATCGTTTCCTGAGCATAACATTAACCCATAAAGTAAATCGTTATATGTAATTTTATCTCCGGTACCTAAGCCTAGCCTTGAACCTATTGTTGTGGCAGCTTCCTTAGATACTGTTACCTCTTCGTTTAATCTATCTATTCCAATGTTTTCCATCATTACTATAGCAGTCATGATTTTTGTTGTGCTTGCCATAGGAACTTTCTGGTTTTCATCTTTCCCCCAAAGTACTTTTCCAGAACTTCTATCATAAACTACTGCATATCTTGAAAGAATTGATAATTCATTTGAATTTTTAACTTCCTGAACAGCTTCATCAAGCCACACATAATCCCAATCATCCGCAGTTTCATCTTCTTCATATGCAAGGCTTACAGGACTAATGCTTAATATTATAATTAATAAAATTATTGATAAAAACTTTTTTAATTTCATTTCAAAATTCACCTTGTATATTTATATTCATATTTATCTTTTGATATGAAAATTCTATCATAAGAGAGAAATTTATTCAATATTTTTTTCCATTTTCTGTTTACAAATTTTAAAAAAGGTTATATTATATTGTATATTAATGTGGAAAGGATGGTTTATTTTATGAGTGAAACTGAAAAATTGAAAGATTTTTTGTTTAATACAAAAAAATGTGGTTGGGAAACACTTGCAGATAGTGTAAAAAATGATGTTATACGATTTAGTGATGAGTACATTCATTTTCTAAATAGAAGTAAAACAGAAAGAGAAGCTACAGGTTTTATTACAGAAATTTTAGATAAAAATGGCTTTGTTAATATTAAAGATAAAATGATTTTAGTTCCTGGAGACAAGGTCTACTATGTAAATAGAGAGAAATCAGTTTATGCTGCTATTATGGGAAACAAGCCTGTTGAAGCAGGTTTGAACATTATTGGTTCTCATATAGATTCTCCAAGACTTGATTTAAAGCCAAACCCATTATATGAAGATAATGGATTTGCATACTTCAAAACACATTATTATGGTGGTGTTAAGAAATATCAATGGACAACAATTCCTCTTTCTATACATGGAGTAATTGTTAAAGCAAATGGAGAAAAGGTTACAATTAATATTGGAGAAGAGGAATCTGACCCAATTTTTACAATTACCGATTTACTTCCTCATTTAGCTCAAGAACAAATGGAGAAGAAATTAAAAGATGGAATTGCTGGTGAAGATTTGAATTTATTAATTGGAAGTATTCCAATTGGAGATGAAAAAACAACTGAAAGAATTAAACTAAATGTATTAAAAATATTAAACGATAAATATGGAATTACAGAAAAAGATTTTGTAAGTTCAGAACTTGAACTTGTTCCTGCTTTTAAAGCAAGATCTCTAGGCTTTGATAGAAGCATGGTTGCAGGTTATGGACAAGATGATAAAATTTGTGCATATACCTCTTTAAGAGCTTTATTAGATACGGTAACACCCGCAAAAACTGCTGTATGTATATTTGCTGATAAAGAAGAAATTGGTAGTATGGGTAATACAGGTATGGAATCTCATGTTTTTGATACTTTCATTTCTGAATTATTAAATAAAACAAATACAAATAGACCTAATTTATTAGATAAAGTTTTCTGCAATTCAAAAATGCTTTCAGCTGACGTTGATGCTGGTTTAGACCCAATATATGCATCAGTTTCTGAGAAAAACAATGCTGCATTTTTAGGAATGGGTGTTGGTTTGAATAAATACACAGGAGCTCGTGGAAAATCTGGTGCTTCTGATGCAAACGCTGAGTTTGTTGCTCAAATAAGAAATATTTTCGAGAGCAATAATATTGCTTACCAAGTAAGCGAACTTGGTAAAGTGGATACAGGTGGAGGCGGAACAATTGCCTACATCTTAGCTAATAAAGGTGTTGATGTTATTGACTGTGGTGTTCCTGTTTTATCAATGCATGCACCTTATGAAGTAACAAGCAAGTTTGATGTTTATGAAGCTTACAGAGCTTATGCAGCTTTTTGGAAAAATTAATTTTATAAAAGAAAACAGAGATTCTAAAAAGAATCTCTGTTTCGACTTTTAACTTATGGTAATCTGTGCAAAAGCTATTATTTAGAAGCTTCTTGTACTACCGCCTCCGCCAGAAGAGCCTCCACCTCCAGAGAAGCCACCGGCCTCCACCAGAAAATCCTCCGGCCTCCGAAATAGCCTCCACCACTTCCTCTATAGTATGGGCGAAATATTACCATCAAATGTACCATTAAAGATATCCACATCATCTCTTTTATCAAGACATATGATATAATTCCAAAAATAAGAATATCTATTGTATTTGTTATCAATATTGTTTTGAAACCTTTTTTTCTTATTATGTAATTTATTATCATACCTATAATGCTCCACACAATGAGTATTGTAAAATAAGTTAGAAACTCTCCATCTGAATATGTAGGTTTTTTTAGCTTATCTGTTCCACTTATTGTTACTCCATATTCGCTTGCAACCTCATTTAGTATTGCTGTGAATCCATTTCTTATTCCACCATCATAATCGTTCTCTTTTAAATATGGTATTATATATTCATCTTGTATTCTTCCAGTTTTTCCATCTGTTAGTCTACCCTCAAGCCCATATCCAACTTCAATTCTGAATAATCTATCACCTGTGGAACATAATAAAAGAACTCCATTATTTTTTTCTTTATCTCCTATGCCAAACTTTCTAAAAAGCTCTGTAGCATATTCCTCAATGCTCTGTCCGCCTAAACTTTGTACAGTTACAACTACAATTTGTGCACCTGTTTTTTTCTGAAGTTCAATATTCATATTCATAATATATTCCTTTGTATCACTGCTTAATTTTCTAGCATAGTCATTAACATAAAAATCATTTGTCTGGGATACTACTGCAAATGTTTTAACTTGCAGCAGCATCATTATTACAATAATTAAACAAACTATTTTTTTTGACTTATTCAAAGTTAACATTAGGAACCTCCCTACTTCCATCTGTTGCTTGGAAATAAGCTTTTGATTCAAATCTAAACATACCTGCCATTAAGTTTGTTGGAAATCTTTTTATTTTTAAGTTATACTTCTTTACAGCTTCATTATAGTCCCTTCTTGCTGTAGCAATACGATTTTCTGTTCCAGCAAGTTCATCTGATAATTGTATAAAATTCTGTGATGATTTTAACTCTGGATAATTTTCTACAACAACCAATAAACGGTTTAAAGCACTTGTTAATTCTTCATCTGCATTTGCTTTTTCCTCTACTGTACTTGCACCAGTAAGCTTTGCTCTAGCTTCTGTGACTGAATCAATAATTTCTTTTTCCTGAGCTGCATACCCTTTTACAGTATTTACTAAATTGGGAATTAAATCAGCTCTTCTTTGTAATTGAGCATCAATTGTTGCAAACTTATTATCAACCTCCTCAGCTTTTGAAACCATTCCATTATAGCTTCCCACAAAACCAATTATAATAATTGCAATTATTGCAATAATCACTATCGAACCTGTTGATTTCTTCATTCTAACCATCCTTTCCATTGGTATAATATAGTTCACCAATTAGAAAAATTTTATCATATATGTGAAAACATTTCAACATTTTTTCTTGATTTCAGATTAAATAATCACTTACCTCCTGCAACTCCTCAAAATTTTTTTGTCTTAAGATTTCGTATACAACTATTGCTACTGAATTTGATAAGTTAAGTGAACGCAAGGTTGGTCTCATTGGTATTCTTGCTGTTTTTTCTATATATTTTTTTAAAGTATCTTCTGGAAGTCCTTTTGTTTCCTTGCCAAATAGAACAAATACTTCTTCCATTCCAGAATAATCAACATTTGAATAGCAATGTGTTCCTTTTGTGGTTATAAAAAACATGTTATTTTCTTCTGGCTTATATTTCTCCAAAAATTCTTTAAAACTATCATGTTCTTCTATATCTAATTTATCCCAATAATCTAGCCCTGCACGTTTTACTTGTTTTTCGCTTATGCTAAAACCTAATGGTTTTACTAAGTGAAGTTTTGCACCAATTGCAGCACAGGTTCTTGCAATATTTCCAGTATTTTGTGGTATTTCTGGTTCTACTAATACAACATTTAATTTCATAAATTTCTCCTTTTTTATTTAAAACTAAAGGACGACTTTTTTGTCGTCCTCTAATTTTACTCTTGTTCTTCTTTCTTCACTTCTGTTGTGATGTTTTTGTTTCTGTAAATTGGAAGACCTGTTCCTGCTGGAATTAGTTTTCCTATTATTACGTTTTCTTTTAGTCCTATTAATGAGTCTTTCTTTCCTTTGATTGCTGCTTCTGTTAATACTCTTGTTGTTTCTTGGAAAGATGCTGCTGATAAGAAGCTTTCTGTTGCAAGTGATGCTTTTGTTATTCCAAGTAGAACTCTTTGTCCTTTTGCTGGAATCTTTCCTTCTGCTTCTAGTTCTGCATTTTCTTTATTAAATTCATTAATATCTACTAATGAACCTACGAACATTTGGCTATCGCCACTGTCTTCAATTTTAACTTTTTTAAGCATTTGTCTTGAAATAATTTCAATGTGCTTATCGTTAATATCAACACCTTGGTTTCTATATACTTTTTGTACTTCTGATGTTAAGTATTCAAATACTCCTTGTGGTCCTTTTATTGCTAAAATTTCATTTGGATTTATTGAACCTTCTGTAATTGGGTCTCCTGCTTCTATATAGTCACCTGGTTTTACTTTTAGTTTTGAACCAAAGCTTATTGTGTATGTTTTGCTATCGTCTTTACCTGTTACTGTAACTTCTTTTCTCTTCTTTGAATCTTCTATACTTACTGTTCCGGCAATTTCAGAGATTGTTGCAAGTCCCTTTGGTTTTCTTGCTTCAAATAACTCTTCAACCCTTGGAAGACCTTGTGTGATATCTCCTCCTGCTACACCACCAGTGTGGAATGTTCTCATTGTAAGCTGTGTACCTGGCTCACCAATTGATTGTGCAGCAATTATACCAACTGCTTCTCCAATGTTTACTTCTTTTCTTGTTGCTAAGCCCATTCCATAGCATTTTGAACATACACCATGTTTTGTGTGGCAACCTAAAACTGAACGAACTTTTACTTTTGTAATTCCTGTAGCTACTATTTTTTCTGCAAGAATTGGTGTAATTAAAGTATCTTTATCTGCTAAAACTTCGCCTGTTGTAGGGTCTTTAATGTCTTCAAATGGATATCTACCTGTTAATCTTTCTTGTAGTTTTTCTATAATTTGATTTCCATCTTTAATATCTTCTATTTCAATATATTCATCTGTTCCACAGTCTTCTTCTCTTACTATAATGTCTTGTGATACGTCAACTAATCTTCTTGTTAAGTATCCTGAATCGGCTGTTCTTAAAGCTGTATCTGCTAAACCTTTTCTAGCACCATGTGATGAAATGAAGTATTCTAGTGGATCTAGTCCCTCTCTAAAGCATGCTTTAATTGGGATTTCTACGGCCTTACCTGAAGTATTTGCCATAAGTCCACGCATACCAGCGATTTGACGTAATTGGTTCATGTTACCTCTGGCTCCAGATTGTGCCATCATGTATATTGGGTTTAATTCATCAAAGTTATCTTTCATAGCTTCTGTAACGTCGTTTGTAGCTTTTTCCCAAATACTAATTACAGAATCATATCTTTCGTCGTTTGTAATTAAACCACGTTTATATTGTTTTGCTACTGTTTCAACATCTTCTTCAGCTTTTGCTAAAATTTCTTTTTTAGCTTCTGGCACTGCAACGTCTGCAACAGACACTGTTATAGCACCTTTTGTTGAATATTTATAACCTGTAGATTTAATGTAATCTAGTAATTCTGCTGATACATTTAAACCATGTTTATCTATACATTTTGCAATAATTGTTCCTAAGTTTTTCTTTATAACTGGGAAACTAATTTCTAGGTCAAAACAATGGTCTGGGTCTGTTCTATCAACAAAACCTAAGTCTTGTGGTATACCTTGGTTGTAGATTAATCTTCCTGCTGTTGTTTCTATTGTTTTTGTAACCTCTTTTCCATCTATTTCCTTTGTTATTCTAACTTTAATTTTTGCATGTAGACCTAAGTCTCCATTTTGGTATGCCATCATTGCTTCATCAACGTCTTTGCAGTACATACCTTCACCTTTTTCACCAGCTACTTCCATTGTTAGGTAGTAACTTCCAAGGATCATATCTTGTGTTGGAACTGTTACTGGCTTACCATCTTGTGGTTTTAATAGGTTGTTTACTGAAAGCATTAAATATCTTGCTTCTGCTTGTGCTTCTGGTGATAGTGGAACGTGAACTGCCATCTGGTCACCATCGAAGTCAGCATTGAATGCTGTACAAACTAATGGGTGAAGTTTTAATGCTCTACCTTCTACTAAAACTGGTTCAAATGCTTGAATACCAAGTCTATGTAGTGTTGGCGCACGGTTTAACATTACAGGGTGGTCTTTTATAACTTCCTCTAATATTCCCCAAACTTCTGGATTTAATTTTTCTACCATTCTCTTTGCACTTTTAATATTGTGTGCTAGACCTCTTGAAACTAACTCTTTCATTACAAATGGTTTAAATAATTCTATTGCCATTTCTTTTGGTAAACCACATTGATGTATTTTTAGTTCTGGTCCTACTACGATAACTGAACGTCCTGAATAGTCAACACGTTTTCCTAATAGGTTTTGTCTGAAACGTCCTTGTTTTCCTTTTAGCATATCTGATAATGATTTTAAAGGTCTGTTTCCTGCACCTGTTACTGGTCTTCCACGTCTTCCGTTATCTATTAAAGCATCTACTGCTTCTTGTAACATTCTTTTTTCGTTTCTAACTATAATTTCTGGTGCACCTAGTTCTAATAATCTTTTTAATCTGTTATTTCTGTTTAATACTCTTCTATATAAGTCGTTTAAGTCAGATGTTGCAAATCTTCCTCCATCTAGTTGTACCATTGGTCTTATATCCGGTGGTATAACTGGTATTACGCTTAAAACCATCCATTCTGGTTTGTTTCCTGATAATAGGAAGCTTTCAACTGTATCTAATCTTTTTATTAATTTTGCCTTTTTTTGTTCACTAGATTCTGCAATTTCTTTCTTTAATTGATTTGATAATTTCTCTAAATCAACTTTTTGTAGTAATGTTCTTATAGATTCTGCTCCCATTCCAGCTTTGAAAGAACCTTTTCCGTATTTTTCTTCTGCATCATGATATTCTTTTTCGTTTAGAATTTGTCCTTCCATTAATCCTGATGTTCCTTTATCTGTAACAACATATGCTGCAAAGTATATAACTTTTTCTACACTTCTTGGTGATATATCTAGTACTAATGCTATTCTGCTTGGAATTCCTTTGAAGTACCAAATGTGTGCAACTGGTGCAGCAAGTTCAATATGTCCCATTCTTTCACGTCTTACTTTTGATTTTGTTACTTCAACGCCACATCTATCGCAAACTATTCCTTTATATCTTACTCTTTTATATTTTCCACAATGACATTCCCAGTCTTTTGTAGGTCCAAATATTTTTTCACAGAATAGACCATCTTTTTCTGGTTTTAATGTTCTATAGTTAATTGTCTCTGGTTTTTTAACTTCACCTTTTGACCATTCTCTAATCTTTTCATCTGAAGCTAAACCAATTTTTATTTTATCAAAAATTTCTAATTCATCTTGTTTTTTGTTTTCTTCCATTGAAGTATCTCCCTTCCTTCAAAAATTCGAAGAATTTTTGTAAAATTCACTCTTTACCTTTTTTCTACATTATACAATTTATAAAATATACACTGCTCGAACAATTCCTTCCTGCCATTTTATAAATTTATAATGTAGATATTCAATTAAAAATTATTCTTTATAAGAATCGTTGTCATTTTCTAAGTTGTCTTCTGCTAAGTCTTCATCTAAGTCATCGAAGCTTTCTTCATCTTCTAAGTCTTCCTCTTCTTCTGGTAATTCGTCTTCGTCTAGTAACATATCTTCTTCAAGTAATCCTTCATCTTCCATTTTTTCTTCGTCTGTTACTAGTGGTTTATTTTCATCTAGGTTAAAGTCTATTCCGTCATCTATATTTTCTGTAAGTTCAAGTTCTCTATCATCTTCAGAATATAGACGTACATCTAAGCCTAAACTTTGTAGTTCCTTGATTAATACTTTAAATCCTTCTGGAACTCCTGGTTCTGGAATGTTTTCACCTTTTACTATTGCTTCAT
>USEM01000004.1 GCA_900553695.1 uncultured Clostridium sp.
ATACAAGATATGTTACTAATACTTCAAATCAATTATGTGCAATGGTTACAACACCAAAGGAAATTCTTGAGGGCAAAGGAATAAGAGGGCAAATAGCACTTGGCTTCTCAAAAGAAACATTAGCCCCAGAACTAATTGCAACAGTTTCTAACAAAAATATACATTCCAATAAAGGAATAGACTATGTAGAAAGTAATAATGAATTTGAAGATTTTTCAGCTTCGTATGATGAATTAACATCAACAGATAAAAAGTTTGGTGATAATACTGAAGTTGTACTATTTAGAAATTCATATGAAAGCTCTTTAAAACCATCATATGTAATGTATATAGGAAACGACAAATTAGACTCAGTAGTAGAAAAAGAAAACTTAAAATTAGTAAAAAAACAAATGAAAGAAGCAAGATTAGATGTTCCACTAGTAATATTTGATAGATTTTCTATTAAAGAAAAAATGAAAGATGATAAATTAGAACAAAAACAAAATGAGGATGAAAGATTTTAATTTAATCAAAAGAAAGGATGATTTTTATGGAAAAGAAAATTGAAGAATTGAATGGTTTTAGAGATTTAAGGATAGTTGATAATTTTTATCAAACATCAAGCTTTTTCCCCATGCCAACAACCGAGATAGGAACATTAAGTGAAGATGGACAAACAAATATTGGCTCATATTCACTATGCTTCCCTTACTATATTGCTGGAAAAGATTATTATGCAATGGTGCTTTGTTGCAGAAATAGTTCAAATACTGCCAAAAATATTCTTAGAACAGGAAAGTGTTCAATTAATTTTATAACAGATAAGAGAAAATATTTCAAAGAAGCGGTTAGATTAGGTTATCCAGGAGAAACTACAGAAGAGAAGATGAAAGATTGTATATTTACCCTAGTTGATGGAAAAAGAGCAAGAGAAAACCCAAATGAAGCATTTCCAAAGATTATAAGCGAGGCATTTCAAGTTTTTGAATGTACATGGGTAAAAGAATTAGATGGAGCACAAAATGATACTATTCAAGAAGAATACTTACCACCTTACCATGATTTTAACGGAATAACAAGTAAATTTGGTGCGCACTTTATTTTAAAAATAGACCACATTTTAATGAAACCAAAATATTATGATGCAATAATAGATGGTGTAACATCAACATCGTTCCCACAAGTTCCAGTAGACTATGGATATAGAGATAATAAAAATTTCTGGTACACAAGATTTAAAAGACCTATATCAGAGCCAATTCCAGCAAGTAAAGGAATTAGCTTAGATACAGTAAAATACGCTGCATCAAGAATAGATCCAGATGTTAAATTTACAGATGAAGCATGTGCAAAACTTGTAAAAGTTCCAAGAGTATTTTTAAGCACAGTTCTAAAAGGCTGTGTATCTTGGGCAAAGGAAAACAATGTTAACTTAATTACAGAAAAAGAAATGGCAATAATACAAGATAAACGTAACAAAGAGAAAAAATAAGTAAGGAGAGCCAAACATGGGAAAACACAGTAGAAGGGCAAATAAAGGTATAATTATAATAACGATAATAGTCATTTTGGTAATTATTGCTATAACAACTTTTTTATTTAAGAAAAATCAAAAAAGTATAAATGGTGAAAGCATAATAGAAGGAATTAAAATAGATCAAACAAAAATAACAAGTAAAAAAACCGAAAGAATGCTACAATTAGAAGAACTACAAAAAGAAAATTCAGACATTATTGGGTATATTGAAATTGCGGGAACAAATATAAGCTATCCTGTTTTGCAAACAACAGATAATGATTTCTATATGAAGAAAAATTACAAGAAAGAATATTCAAAAGACGGAGCAATATTCTTAGATAAAGCATATGATTTTAATAAACCAAGTTCAAATTTGTTGATATATGGACATAATAACAGCAATGACCAGATGTTTTGTGAACTTTTAAAATATGAAGATGAAAATTTTTATAATGAACATCAAACTATAAGGTTTACAACCAATAAGGAAGATGCAGAATACGAAATAATAGCAGTATTTAAATCTAGAGTATATTATAAATCAGAAAAAAATGTGTTTAGATATTATTACTTTGTTGATGCAAATAATAAAGAAGAGTTTGATGAATTTGTTAAATCAAGCAAAAAGGCTTCGCTATATGATACTGGAAAAACTGCAAAATACGGAGACCAATTAATGACATTGTCAACATGTTCATATCATACAGAAGATGGTAGGTTTGCGGTTGTAGCAAGAAAAAAGAAGTAGGCTTAAATGTGATAAATTAACATAAAAATAGTGTTTGCGAATTATGGAAAACAAACCAGAAAAAAACTTAAAAATTTTAAAAAAAACTATTGCAAAAAAACATATTATGATGTAGTATAATGGCATAATATGTTTTTTGTTAAAATTATTATCAAGAGTGGACGAGAGAACCGGCTCAATGACTCCACAGCAACCTATTTAAATACAAGGTGCTAATACCGGCAAAGCAAATTGCTTTGGCTGATGATTTATAAAAAATCAAATAAAAGCTTTTGCTGTATAAGCAGAAGCTTTTTTGTAGCCTAAAGTATACATATAAGAAAGAAGGAATTAAAATGAAGAAATTTTTTACATCAGAAAGTGTAACAGAAGGACATCCAGATAAGCTATGTGATTTTATCTCAGATAGTATATTAGATGCATATTTAGAAAAGGACGAAAACGCAAGAGTAGCATGCGAAACTGTAGCAAGCAAAGGAGAAATAATTGTAACAGGCGAAATTACTTCAACAGCCGAAAATATTAATATTGAAGAAATTGTTAGAAATGCAATAAAGAAAATTGGCTATGATAATGCTAACACAGATATTGATTATAGAACATGCAAAATTCATGTAAATATGTCTAAACAATCTCCAGATATTGCACTAGGTACAAACGATGAAATAGGAGGAGCTGGAGACCAAGGAATGATGTTTGGTTTTGCATGTGATGAAACAAAAGAATACATGCCACTTCCAATTTCTTTAGCACATAAATTAGCAAAAAAACTAACAGAAGTTAGAAAAAATGGAGAAATAAACTATTTAAGACCAGATGGAAAAACTCAAGTGACTGTAGAATATGATGGAGACAAGCCAGTAAGAATAGATACAATAGTTGTATCTGCTCAACATAATGAAGAAGCTAATTTAGATACTTTAAGAAAGGATATAAAGGAGAAAGTTATAGACTTAGTTGTACCACAAAATATGTTAGATGAAAATACAAAATATTATATAAACCCAACAGGAAGGTTCGCAATAGGTGGTCCTCTTGGGGACAGCGGTTTAACTGGAAGAAAGATAATTGTAGATACTTATGGAGGTTATAGCAGACATGGTGGAGGAGCTTTTTCAGGTAAAGATGCTACAAAAGTTGATAGGTCAGCATCATATATGGCACGTTTTATTGCAAAAAACATTGTTGCAAATGGATATGCAAAAAAATGTGAAATACAACTTTCCTATGCAATAGGAATAGCAAAACCAATTTCAATATATGTAGATACATTTGGAACAGCAACAATACCAGAAGAAGAAATTGTAGAAAAAATAAAGAGCAATTTTGATTTAACACCAAAAGGAATAATAAAATATCTAGACCTTAAAAAGCCTATTTATAAAGAAACAACAAACTATGGACACTTTGGAAAAGAAAACTTAGCATGGGAGAAAATAATAAAACTATAATTACAAAAAAGCATAAAAAACTACTTGACAGGAAAATACAAAATGATATATATTAATGTTGCAAATTATTCTAAGAAAATCAAAGAACATTGAAAAGTAAATAAAATAATTTGCAAAAAAATAAAGCAAAATAACAACAATGGAAAAAAACAAAAAACATAAGAAGGAGGAAAATAAGAAAATGCAAAATAGAAACGAAGGTATAACGCTAGTTGCGTTAATAATAACAATAGTAGTAATGCTAATACTAGTAGCAGTGAGTGTGAATGTAGTAATAAAAAGTAACTTAATAGGAACAGCCGAAAAGACAGTGGACAAATATAATAAAGTGGCAGAAGAAGAAGGTAACAGTGGAGTAATTGAAATTGATGGAAAAAAATATAATTCAATAGAAGAATATATGGCAGGAAAAGAAAAATTACCAGATATAAAAGCAGGAGAAAGAGCAACAGAAAACTCAAATTATAAAGGAACAGTAATTCCAAAAGGATTCACAGTTTCAGGCATATCAACAGAGCAAAGTGTAGATAATGGATTGGTAATATATGATATACCAGAAGGAACAACACCAGATTGGACAAATCCAGATAGTGTAAAAACAAAATATAACCAATTTGTATGGATACCAGTAGAAGTAAAATCAACAGATACTGAAAACAGTATAGCAAGCTTTTATAGGTCAGAATGGACTGCAAATGCATCAACAGGAGGAGATAGGACAGCAGGTTTAAGTACAAATTATACAGAACCAGATTCAACTAATGATACAGCAGATAAAACAGGAATAGCAGATCAAATAACAGAACTAACAAAAAGTATATATAAATATGGAGGCTTTTATATAGGCAGATATGAAGCAGGAACTGCAACACCAAGAACAAGTGGTTCATCCCAAACAGCAGAATTTGTAGTACAGCAAGATAAATACCCATATATTTATATAACATGGGGAAAAAGCATGTCTGATGTAAGTGAAGGAGCAGTTTATTTGTGTAATAATTTGTATAGCAAAACGAATGCAAATTATGGAGCAACAAGTATGCTATGTAGTGGAGTTAGTTGGGACAGTATGCTAGACTTCATAAAAGACTCAAGCCATAGTGTAACAGATAGTGCAACTTGGGGGAATTATTATAATTCAGAAACATATAAAGTATATAGAGGAAGTTTATATAGTAATTCAGGATGGAGTACAGCTAATACAACGACTGGTACAGAAGTAACAAAAAATAGCAGTGTTTTACTAACCACAGGAGCAACAGAAAGAAACAGTTCCAAAAATATATATGATGTAGCAGGAAATTGTTGGGAAAGGACAACAGAGTCTGATTCTTCAAGATATCGAGTCGACAGGGGCCGGCAATTACAGCCTCGATGGTTCTAACTATTATCCAGCGAGTAATCGCTTCAACAACGGCAGTCCGGCCATCTGCAACAACATCACAGGATTTCGTCCAGCACTTTATGTAAAATTGTAAACTTGAATGCCATATATTGATTAAATACTTATTGCGCCACAGTAGTGGCGCTTTTTTCATACTTAACTACGTATGTTATTAAGCAAGTCTGAATAGTAATCTATAATTTGCGTTTTTTGCCAATTTTTTCTTGACATTCCTAGCAAACTATGGTAAAATATTTATTCGTAAGCCGCTTGAGTTAGGTTTTTAAAGCTTTATATAGCTACCTAAATATAAACTTAGCGAGTATTTAAAAGAAAGAAGAGGTGCTTTTCGATAATGTATGCAATAATCGAAGCTTGTGGAAAGCAATACAAAGTAGTAGAAGGAGATGTAGTA
Organism: uncultured Clostridium sp.; assembly: GCA_900553695.1. GTDB lineage: Bacteria > Bacillota > Clostridia > TANB77 > CAG-508 > UMGS1781. Next base: position 5,500 of record USEM01000004.1, read on the forward strand.
TTCTTTGAAAAATTAGATACAGAAGCTGGTAAAAAAGTTACTTTTGATAATGTTATATTAGTATCTGATGAAAAGGGAGTACAAGTAGGAAATCCTTACGTAAAAGGTGTGAAAGTTGAAGGAAAAGTAGTAGCACATGGTAAAGGAAAGAAAATTATAGTTTTCAAAATGAAAGCTAAAAAGAATGAAAGAAAGAAACAAGGACATAGACAACCTTATACTAAAGTTGAAATTACAGCTATAAAAACACCTGCTGCAAAAACTGAAAAAACAGCAGAAAAAGTAGAAAAAGCTGAAGCAACTGAAAAGAAAACAACAACAGCAAAAAAAACTACAACAACTAAAACAGCTACAAAAAAAGCTGAAACAAAATAATTTATAGGGTTGAATTTAATTTTAAAGTAAGGGAGTTGAATAGAAATGGCACATAAAAAAGGTCAAGGTAGTGTTAAAAACGGTCGTGACAGTGAGTCAAAACGTTTAGGTATAAAAAGAGCTGATGGACAATTCGTTCTAGCTGGTAATATATTAGTAAGACAAAGAGGAACAAAAATTTATCCAGGTACTAATGTAGATATCGGTAGTGATGATACATTATTTGCCACAGCAGATGGAACTGTTAAGTTCGAAAGAAAAGGTAAAGACAAAAAACAAGTAAGTGTTTACCCAGTAGAATCTAAATAAGGTAGCTTAAAGTCATCAATTTTGAACTTTCAATTTTGATGGCTTTTATTGCTTATTTTAATAATAAAGAAAGGAAATGATAAGTATGAGCAAGAAAATAATTTTAAGTGGAATTCAATCAACAGGAAAATTAACTTTAGGTAACTATTTAGGAGCAATTAATAATTGGGTTCAAATGCAAGAAGAATACGATTGCTATTATATGATAGCTAATCTTCATTCATTAACAATTAGAAATGACCCAGAAACTTTAAGAAACAATACTTTAAAGGTTCTAGCTATGTATGTTGCAGCAGGACTAGATCCAGAAAAAAATACAATTTTTATACAATCACAAGTAAAGGAACATGCTGAACTTGGTTGGATACTAGATTGCTATACTTACATGGGAGAACTTTCAAGAATGACACAATTTAAGGATAAAGCTGCAAAACATGCAGATAATATAAATGCAGGACTATTTACATATCCAGCACTTATGGCTGCAGATATATTGCTATATCAAGCAAACCTAGTTCCTGTTGGTCAAGATCAACAACAACATCTTGAAATTACAAGAGATATAGCTGAAAGATTTAATAAACTTTATGGAAAAACATTTACTATTCCAGAAGGTTATTATGGAAAAGCAAGTGCAAAGATAATGGGACTTCAAGACCCAACAGCTAAAATGAGCAAAAGTGCAACAAATCCAAACGACGTTATCCTTTTGGAAGATGAACCAGATGTAATTATAAAGAAATTCAAAAAAGCTGTAACAGACTCTGAAAACAAAGTAAGGTTTGATCCAGAAAATAAGCCAGGAGTAAGTAATTTGATGCAAATTTATAGCTCTATTACAGGTTTAAAAATGGAAGAAATAGAGAAAGAATTTGAAAATTCTGGCTATGGAGATTTTAAAACAAAAGTTGCAGAAACAGTTGTAGCTAAGTTAGAGCCAATTCAAAAAAAATATAAAGAACTATTAGAAAATAAAGAATATTTAGAGAAAATATATACAGAAGGAGCAAACAGAGCTCGTAAATTAGCATCTAAAACATTAGATGAAGTTAAAGAAAGGATAGGAATACTATAATGCTAGTAGATTACACAAAAATATATGTAAAATCTGGCGATGGTGGAAATGGTGCAATAACATTTAGACGTGAAAAATATGTTGCAGCAGGCGGACCAGATGGCGGTGACGGAGGAAAAGGTGGAGACGTTTACTTTGTTGTTGACCCAGATTCAAATACATTAATAAATTTCAGATATAATAAAAAGTACAAAGCACAAAATGGCGAAAATGGTAGTGGCAATAATTGTTATGGAAAAAAAGGCGAAGATTTATATATAAAAGTTCCTTTAGGAACAGTTATAAAAGATAGCCAAACAGGTAAAGTTATTGCAGACCTTTCAACTCCGGGGCAAAAAGAATTAGTAATGCCAGGTGGTAGAGGGGGAAAGGGAAATTCTCATTTTGCAACAGCTACAAGGCAAGCTCCTCACTTTGCACAAGGTGGAGAAAAAGGAATAGAAAAAGAGCTTATATTAGAACTTAAACTTCTTGCTGATGTTGGGCTAGTTGGCTTCCCAAACGTAGGAAAATCAACAATACTTTCAATGGTAACATCTGCTAGACCTAAAATTGCAGATTACCATTTTACAACACTAGAGCCAAACTTGGGAGTTGTTAAAACAGAATATGGAGATAGCTTTGTAATTGCTGATATTCCAGGAATAATTGAAGGAGCAAGTTCAGGAGTAGGGCTAGGACTACAATTCCTACGCCATATTGAAAGAACAAGATTATTGCTACATGTAATAGATGTATCAGGTTCAGAAGGCAGAAACCCAGTGGAAGACTTTAAAACTATAAACAAAGAACTAAAAAAATACAGCGAAAAATTAGCTTCAAGAAAGCAAATAATTGTGGCAAATAAAGTTGATGCAATGCAAGATGAAACTTTATACAATGAACTACAAAAAATGGCTAAAAAAGAAAATATAGAGATTTTCAAGGTATCTGCAGCAACAGGTGAAGGACTAAAAAACTTGTTTAAACACGTTGCAGAAGAACTTAAAAAGTTGCCAAAAGAAGACATTGTTGAGGCAGACAAAAAAGTTGTATATACATTAAAAGAAGAAAAACAAGGCTTTGAAATTAAAAAGGAAAATGGCGAATTTAGAGTATTTGGACCTGATGTTGATAGATTAATGGCAAGAGTAAACTTAGCCGATAATGAATCTATGTATTACTTCCAAAAAATGCTTGCAAATTTGGGCATAAATGATGCACTTAAAAATGCAGGAGTTCAAGATGGAGATACTGTAAGATTTAACGATTGGGAATTTGATTGGTATAATTAAAAATGGTGTCAAAAAAATAGAAGTATTCATACTATATAGTGGAGGTATAGTATGAATACTTTATTAATTTATCTTGCATTTCCCATTGCAGTAATAATATTTTCAATAGTTCTAGAAAAACTACTTAATAACCCAATAATTGTTGCAGCCCTTATCTTTGCTGTATTTTTAGTAGTAACATTTGCAGCATTTGATGAAAACTTCTTAATAGCAACATTTGCATACACAGTTTTATCTTTTATAACAGCTCTTATAACAAAACTTTTAAGTGAAAGAGAAGAAAATGAACATAACCTTTGCGATATGTTAGAACAGGCACTTGCAAACAATTCAGAAAACAACAGTGTATGTGATACAGTTGAAGATTTGTTAGGAAATAACACAAATAACAACTCAAATACTAGCAATTGTGGTTGTGGATGCAATAGATACAGAAGATGAAAAATGTTAAAAAAATGTCATATTTTTGTAACATAAATGTAATATTACAAATTCCTATTTTATATTGACAACAGATTATTATTAATATAAAATAGGAATACAATTTAAGTTAAGACATTAAAGTTTGCACTAAAGATTTTTTGTTCAAACCTATCAAAACCTCTTAATTGTAGCAACACATAGATTTCTACAATTTCCCAAAGCAATTTTAATAGGTCAAATTTAAGCACAAAAGTTTCAAAAAAATATGTAACAAATGAAATTATAAAGATAAAAAAACAAATAAAGGGAGAGATGTATAATGCAAGTTATTAAAAGAGATGGAAGAATATCAGAATTTGATGAAGGAAGAGTCATCAAGGCAATTACTTTAGCAATGTCAAATACACCAGGAGGAGTAGACATTGATTTAGCTACAAAAATAGCAGATAGTGTACGTAACCAAATAAAGGACAAAGTACAAGTATCAGTTTACGAAATTCAAGATTTAGTTGAGAAGAAATTAATGGGTTCTTCAAGAAAAGAAGTGGCTCAAGTATATATCACATATAGATATAACAGAGATATAGCAAGAAAATCAAAATCAAAAGATATGTTTCTTGAAATTATAGAGACAAAATCTAATGACATAACACGTGAAAATGCAAATATGAATGCAGATACACCAGCAGGTATGATGATGAAATTTGCAAGCGAAACAACAAAACCATTTGTTGATGATTTTCTACTATCAAATGAAGCAAGAAAAGCTGTAAAAGATGGATATATCCATATACATGATAAAGACTATTACCCAACAAAGAGCTTAACTTGTATACAACACCCATTAGATAAGATATTAAAAAATGGTTTTAGAGCAGGTCATGGTAGCTCAAGACCAGCAAAAAGAATTGAAACAGCAAGCATAATTGGTTGTATATCACTAGAAACTGTTCAAAACGAAATGCATGGTGGACAAGCAATTCCAGCATTTGATTATTACCTAGCACCATATGTTAGATTAACATATAAAGAAGAGGTAAAGAAACTTGAAAAAGTTATTGATCAAGATTTATCTAAAATATATGATGCAAAAATTGAAGACTACATAAAAGCTGAAACAAAAAATTTAAAAGGCGAAGAAAAATACAAACAATTAGCTATTAACAACACAGTAGATAGAGTACATCAATCAATGGAAGCATTTATTCATAACATGAACACAATACATTCAAGAGGTGGAAACCAAGTAGTATTTAGTTCAATTAACTATGGTACAGATGATTCTCCAGAGGGAAGATGTATAATAAGGGAAATGCTTCTTTCAACAGAGGAGGGCGTTGGCAATGGTGAAACTCCAATATTCCCAATTCAAATTTGGAAAAAGAAAAGGGGAATAAATTATTTACCAGAAGATAAAAATTATGATTTATATAAACTAGCATGTAGAGTAACAGCAAAGAGATTCTTCCCTAACTTTTTAAACCTAGACGCAACATTTAACCAACACGAAAAATGGAAAGCAGATGATCCTAATAGATATTATTATGAAGTTGCTACAATGGGTTGCAGAACAAGAGTTTTTGCAAACAGACATGGTGAAAAAACTTCAATAGGAAGAGGAAACTTATCTTTCACAACAGTTAACCTAGTAAAAATAGCTATAGAATCTGCAAAAGAAGCTCAAGCAAACTTAAGAATGAACTTTGAACTTGGAAAAGATAGCGAACAATATATGACAGAAAAATACAACAAAGAAGTTAAAAAGATATTCTTAAACAAACTAGAAATGTATACAGATATAGCTGCAAGACAACTATATGATAGATATAAATTCCAATGTACAGCTGTTGCAAAACAATTCCCACTATTAATGTCTGGTTTATGGCAAGATAGTGAAAAACTTCATCCAGAAGATAAAGTTGAAGATGTTTTAAAACATGGTACATTAAGTATAGGATTTATAGGATTAGCAGAATGTTTAACAGCACTTACAGGAAAACATCATGCAGAATCTGAAAAATCTCAAAAACTAGGAATTGAAATTATAACTCAAATGAAAGAAGCTTGTGATAGATATTCTGAAAGATATGATTTAAACTATTCATTACTTGCAACACCAGCTGAAGGTTTATCAGGAAGATTTACAAAAATGGATAGAAAAGAATTTGGTACAATAATAGGTGTAACAGATAGAGATTACTACACAAACAGCAACCATGTTCCAGTATGGTACAAATGTACAGCAGAACATAAAGCAAAAATAGAAGCACCATATCACGAACTAACAAGTGCAGGTCACATATTCTACATAGAGCTTGATGGAGATGCAACACACAACCCAGATACAGTTGAAGCTGTTGTAGATTTAATGGATAAATATAATATGGGTTATGGTTCAATAAACCACACAAGATCAAGATGTTTAGACTGTGGATTTGAAAATGCTGATGCGAACTTAAAAGAATGCCCAGTATGCCATAGCGAAAACATAGATACAATACAAAGAATTACAGGTTACCTAGTTGGAACAACATCACGTTGGAATAAGGGAAAATTAGCTGAATTACATGATAGAGTAACACATGCTACAAGCAATAAATAAATCCTTTAAGGGCAGGTTTAAACCAGCCCTTAAACCAAGACAAGAGGGGAATGATATAAAATGAAAATGGCAGGTTTTTATGACGAAAGTATTTCAAACGGCGAAGGATGGAGAGCAGTACTTTTTGTAAGTGGTTGCCCACATCACTGTCCAGGTTGCCATAACAAAGAAGCACAAGACTTTGGTTATGGAGAAGAATTTAATGAGCAAGACTTATTAGATAGAATAAAAGAAAACTCAATTCTAAAGGGAATTACAATAAGTGGAGGAGAACCACTTTGCAAGGAAAATATAAACACGGTTCATAAATTCATTAAAGACGTTAAAGAAATTAGACCAAACTTTAATGTATGGTGTTATTCTGGCTATACTTTAGATCAATTACTTGCAAGAAATGATGCAGACACAAATGAATGTTTAAAGGATATAGATGTATTAGTTGATGGTCAATTTGTACAAGCTAAAAAAGATCCAACACTTAAATTTAGAGGTTCCTCAAACCAAAGAATTTTGGATGTAAAAAACAGTTTAAAAAATAATCAATTTATAGAATATAAAATTTAGTTGTTTTTAATATTAATTTAATATATTTTAATATATAATTTATTAAAATATAACAAACAGAAAGGAATTTTATTATGGGAGAAAAAGAAAAAAACAGTAAAAAGTTTATAACAAAAGAAACTATAATTTCAGCAGTTATAGGATTAGTGGTAGGAATTATCCTAACATGTGTAGTATGCTTAATAGCAAGAACAAGAGGAATGGCTAACTTAAGGTATGGAAAAGATGCAATAGCAAGTGTTGCAGGAAAATCTATATTAACTGAAAAAGTATATGAAACAATAAAACCTAATTATGGTTTAAGTGCATTAATAGACCAAGTTGATAAAGCAATATTAAATGAAAAATATACTTTAACAGAAAAAGAAGAAAAAGAAGCTAAAAAACAAGCTGATTACTATATAAAATATTATACACAAGCAGGTTTAACAGAACAAGAATTTTATGAAAAAAATGGATTTTCTAATTATGATGAATTCTTAGATGATGTAAAATCAAGTGTAAAATCTAATAAGTATTTATATGATTACTTAGAGAAAAAGCTTGAACCAGGTGCAGTTCAAAAATATTATGATGAAAACAAAGATGCAATAGAAACATATGATTCTGAGCATATTCTAGTAAAAATATCAGACGCTGTTACAGATGAGCAAGCATTGGCATTAGCAAATGAAATAATCACAAAACTAAATGAAGGAAAAACATTTGCTGAAGTAGTAGAAGAATATAAAGACCAAATAACACACGAAGAATTAGGATATCAAGGAAAGACAGCTTCACTTGAGCAGAATTATATTGATGAATTAGTATCATTAAAAGATGGTGAATACAGTAAAACTCCAATTAAAACAAGTTATGGTTACCATATAGTTCATAAATTAGCAACATCAACATTTGAAGATTTAAGAGGAACAATAATTGAAACACTATCTACAGACATGATAACAGCAGATAGCAACTTATTATATAAAGCATTTGTTGAATTAAGAAAAGAAAATAACCTAGAAATATATGATGAACAACTTAAAAAACAATATGATGAATATTGTACAAAAGTTTATGAAACAACATCAACTGAAACAGTTTCTTAAGGTAAATTAACCCCCAGAGTTTTAAAAACTCTGGGGTTATTGTAATTCTAACCTTGACATTTTATATAAAAAAGGTTAAAATAGAAAAAGAGCATATTAGACAGTCGCGTGTAAAATTCGCAAGGATCTACATGAGGAAAGTCCGGGCTCCATAGAGCAATGATGCTGGATAACGTCCAGTGAGGGAAACCTTAAGGAAAGTGCAACAGAAAATAACAGCCCTAGTACTTAGGTACTAGAGCAATGGTGAAAAGGCGAGGTAAGAGCTCACCGCTAGCATGGTGACATGCTTAGGTCAATGTAAACCCCATCTGGAGCAACACCTAAAAAGAAGGCTAAGGCTGCTCGCCATCTTCTGAAATGGTGGCTTGAGACATATAGTAATATATGTTCGAGATAAATGACTGTCCACGACAGAACCCGGCTTATAGATGTGCTTGATTAAAAAGTGTTCTTTGAAATAGAAGAACATTTTTAATTATATTTTAATACTAAAGTTATAAAATCTTAAACACAAAGGGGACGAATTGTTATGAAGATTTTAATAATAGAAGATGAAAAAGTTTTATCAGATACTATTGCACAATGTATTTGTAAAGAATTCCAAACAGAGCAAGCATTTGATGGATATGAAGGCTACACATATGCAAAAGAAAACATATATGATGCAATAATACTAGATTTAATGTTACCAGAAATGTCTGGATATGATGTATTACTTAAATTAAGAGATAATAAAATATACACACCAGTTCTTATTTTAACTGCCAAGGACTCCATATCAGATAAACTAAAAGGCTTTAGATATGGAGCAGATGATTATTTAGTTAAACCATTTGAAGTAGAAGAGCTAATAGCAAGATTACATGCAATAATAAGAAGAACAAAAGGTGATTATCAAGATGAACTACTAGAGTTTAAAGACCTAAAAATAAACCTACAAAAACGTAACATTACAATAAAAGGAGAAGAAATAAACTTACAAGGAAAGCAATTTGATATATTAGAATATTTAGTTACATCAAAAAATAAAATTTTAACCAAGGAACAGATATTTGATAAAATATGGAGCTTTAATTCATTCACAACAACAAATGTAGTAGAAGTATATACAAGCGAGCTACGCAAATCTTTAAAAAAATATGGATATGATAAATATATAAAAACAATAAGAGGCGTAGGATATATGCTAGCAGAAAAGTAGGCATTACTCAAAAATAAAATAAAAGGAGCAAACATTACGTTCGCTCCTTTGGCCAGCTTAGATACTAATGGAATTTTTAAATTTTGAATGATGCAATAACAAAGAATATTCCAGCTACAATGAAAAAAATAGATGCAAAAATGTCAAGTATTGGATGACACTCCTCCGAATTATTCCATGCATACGGGTCGAGTACCCTGCCAATAAAAAGCACAATTCCTCCAATAGTGCCAAGTATACCAACAATGAGAATGAAAACCGCTTTTAAGCTCATAATTACTTCTCCTTTTCATTAATGATTTTAGAATGGTATAAGCTGGCTTTGGTATGTGTCACGTACTTGTGAACTAATATAATTATAGCACATTTAGACAATAAAATCAAATTGACATATAATGATAAAACTAAAAAAGGAGCAAACACTACGTTCGCTCCTTTTGCCAGCTTTGCTTGGAAAATTATTTTAATGTTACGTCTTTTGAAATTGTTCCCTCGGGAACGTAGAATACGTATTTACATTGACCAGTACATAAAGCAAATGTCCATATTGATGATTTGCCTTTCCTGTAATATTCCCGTATAACAGGAACTTTACAATTTGGGTCTTCAACTTCTTGAACATTTCCACTAGTCAAGGTTCTTGTTTCGTATTCTTTGGATGTTTCAGTACCAAATTCTGAATCAACCTCATATCTATAGGTATAAGTGCTATCAGCTGAAAGAGAAACATAGATAAAACCAGTTCCACCAGAAGCTGTACCATTAGATAATGATACTAATTCAGTTTCTTGTACAAGTTCCCAGTCTTTGTAGCCACTAAGTGATGTCAAAAAACCAACTACAATTGCGAGAAGGGAAATGCAAACTCCTATTCCTATAAAGAATTTTTCAGCTCCTTCAGAATTCATTTGCGCTGCAATAAAAACGCAAAGGACTGTGAGCACAAACCCTATGACAATTGTTAGCATTAAAAGGTTTCCTTCCTTTGTTAAGAATTATAAGAGTTTTTAAAAATCTTTATTATGAATTTTTTTGGCTACTACTATTCCAAATATAAAAACAACGATACCAAGAATAGTGGCAAGAATAAGAGAAATGTACTGAAGTATGCTAAGAATGGCTAATAACATTAAAAGTACTCCTTTCTTAGTTAAGAATTACGAGTATGTTTCTAGGCTGGCTCTAGAAATTAATACATATAACAACAAAATTATATCATCTTTTACCACTAAAATCAAGAATATTTAAGCACTTTGAGGGAATTGAAATAAAAAATTCAAAAAAACTTGTATAAAAACTATTGATTTTTTAAAAAATATAGTATATAATATCAAACATGGTGATGATAATGACGTGGATACACCTGTTCCCATACCGAACACAGAAGTTAAGCACGTTCATGCTGAAAATACTTGCGAGTTACCTTGCTGGAAAGATAGGTCGTTGCCAAACTTAAATATTCCCCGTTAGCTCAGTTGGTAGAGCGCTCGGCTGTTAACCGATAGGTCGTTGGTTCAAGTCCAACACGGGGAGCCACAAGAATGAAAGTAGTAATTAGAAAATTACTACTTTTTTTTCGACCTATCGGTGTTACAGCCGAGGAAGCGAGGATGTTAACTGCTTTAAAGTTTTTGCGCTTCCAGTGGAAGCAAAAGCAAAAACATTAAAGACGCTAAAACTGGCATTTCAGAGCTTTGCGAAAGCAAAGACTGAAATGGCTAGTTTTGAGATGGGCGTCGTTGGTTCAAGTCCAACACGGGGAGCCACAAGAATGAAAGTAGTAATTAGAAAATTACTACTTTTTTTTCGACCTATCGGTGTTACAGCCGAGGAAGCGAGGATGTTAACTGCTTTAAAGTTTTTGCGCTTCCAGTGGAAGCAAAAGCAAAAACATTAAAGACGCTAAAACTGGCATTTCAGAGCTTTGCGAAAGCAAAGACTGAAATGGCTAGTTTTGAGATGGGCGTCGTTGGTTCAAGTCCAACTAAGGTCGAGCCACAAGAATGAAAGTAGTAATTAGAAAATTACTATTTTTTTTTCGACCTATCGGTGTTACAGCCGAGGAAGCGAGGATGTGTAGAAAAAATATATTGACACCTATGATATAATAATATTTAGCTTAAAAAAGCTATGGAGGAAAATATGAACGATAATATTATAGTAAAGGGAGCGAAAGCGAACAATTTAAAAAATATAAATGTAACCATACCAAGAGATAAATTAGTTGTTATAACAGGACTTTCAGGCTCTGGAAAGTCTTCATTAGCATTTGATACACTTTATGCAGAAGGTCAAAGACGTTATGTAGAAAGCCTATCTTCATATGCACGTCAATTTCTTGGTTTAATGGAAAAACCTGATGTTGAATCAATAGAAGGACTTTCACCAGCAATAGCAATAGACCAAAAAACAACATCAAAAAACCCACGTTCAACAGTTGGAACAGTAACTGAAATATACGATTATATACGTTTGTTATATGCAAGAATAGGAGAACCACATTGCCCAAAATGTGGTAAAAAGATAGAAAAACAAACAATAGACCAAATAGTAGAAACTGTAATGAACTTAGAGGAAAACACCAAAATACAAATATTAGCACCTGTTGTAAGAGGGAAAAAAGGTGAATACAAAGCATTATTAGAAAGTTTTGCCAAAGAAGGGTTTGTAAGAGTAAGAGTAGATGGAACAGTTTACGAATTAACAGATGATATAGACTTAGATAGAAAAAAGAAGCATAATATTGAACTTATAGTAGACAGATTAGTAATAAAGGAAGATATTAGAAGCAGATTGGCTGAATCAATAGAAATTTCTCTAAAATATGCAAACAACTTAGTTGTAATTTCCACACCAAAAGAAGAAATGTTATTTAGCCAAAATTACGCATGCCCTGATTGTAATATAAGTATTGAAGAGCTATCACCTAGAATGTTCTCTTTTAACAACCCATTTGGAGCTTGCCCTGAGTGTACAGGAATAGGATATTTAATGAGAATTAATGAAGATTTAGTAATACCAGATAAAAACAAAACATTATATGATGGAGTAAAAGCTTTTGGTGCAAGTACAATGAAAAAAGGCGATACAATGGCTAAAATGTATTTTGAAAGCATTGCTAAACATTATGGTGTAGATATAAAAGTACCAATTAAAAAACTACCTAGAGACTTCTTAGATAAAATACTTTATGGAACAGGAACAGAAGAGATTGATTTTAGATATACATCAGCAGCAGGAGAAAGAAAATTTAAAGCACCATTTGAAGGCGTAATACCAACATTAGAGAGAAGATACAGAGAAACAAAATCTCAAGGTATGAGAGAATTTTACGAATATTACATGACAGAAAGCCCTTGCGAAGCATGCCATGGAGCACGTTTAAGAAAAGAAAGCTTAGCGGTAACAGTAGGTGGAAAAAATATTCAAGAATTAACAGACATGCCTATATCTAAAATTCAAGAGTTTATGAATAATTTAAAACTTGATAAAACTAAAACACTAATTGCAAACCAAATCTTAAAAGAACTAAACAAAAGACTACAATTCCTTGTAGATGTTGGCTTGGAGTATTTAACTTTATCAAGACCAGCAGGAACATTATCAGGTGGAGAGGCACAAAGAATTCGTTTGGCCACACAAATAGGTGCAGGTTTAACAGGTGTGCTATATATACTAGATGAACCAAGTATAGGTTTGCATCAAAGAGATAATGATAAATTAATTGCAACACTAAAAAAATTAAGAGACCTAGGCAACACAGTTATAGTTGTTGAACATGATGAAGATACAATGTATGCAGCAGATTATATAATAGATATTGGACCAGAAGCTGGTGTTCATGGTGGAAATGTAATTGCCACTGGAACAGCAGAAGAAATAAAGCAAAACCCAAATTCTATTACAGGTGCATATTTAAGTGGAAGAAGACAAATTAAAGTTCCTAGCAAACGTAGAAAAACAAATGGAAAGTCTATTGAAATAAAAGGAGCTTGCCAAAACAATTTAAAAAATATTAATGTAAAAATACCACTTGGAGTTTTCACTTGTGTAACAGGTGTATCAGGTTCTGGAAAGAGTACATTAATTAATGAAATATTGTATAAAGCTTTATCAAAAGAACTATACAATTCATCAGAATTTCCAGGTAAACATGATAAAATTGTTGGAATTGAAAATATAGATAAAGTAATAAACATAGACCAATCTCCAATTGGAAGAACACCAAGGTCAAACCCTGCAACATATACAGGTGTATTTGATTTAATAAGAGACATTTTTGCAGGAACAAACGAGGCAAAATTAAGAGGATACGAAAAAGGTAGATTTAGCTTTAACGTATCAGGTGGAAGATGCGAAACATGCCAAGGAGATGGAGTTCTTAAAATTGAAATGCATTTTTTACCAGATTTATATGTACCTTGTGAAGTGTGCCATGGAAAAAGATATAACAGAGAAACACTTGAAGTAAAATATAAAGGAAAAAGTATTTCAGATGTATTGGATATGACTGTAGAAGAAGCTCTCGAATTCTTTAGTAATATACCTAAAATAAAGCAAAAAATACAAACACTATATGATGTTGGACTTCGGTTACATTAAACTTGGACAACCATCAACAACACTATCTGGTGGAGAAGCACAAAGGGTAAAACTTGCAACAGAGCTTTCAAAACGTGCTACAGGAAAAACATTATACATTTTAGATGAACCAACAACAGGTCTTCATATGGCAGATGTACACAGACTTATAGACATTTTACAAAGATTGGTAGACACAGGAAATAGCATAGTTGTTATAGAACATAACCTAGATTTAATAAAAACAGCTGACTATATAATAGACCTAGGACCAGAAAGTGGAGAAAAGGGTGGAGAAGTAATAGCAGTTGGAACACCTGAGCATATTGCAAAAAATGAAAGATCATATACAGGTAAGTTTTTAAAAAAGTACCTAGAAAAATAATAAAACACTTGCAAATTTGAAAAAGATATAATACAATAATTAAAACAAAGGAGGAAGATTATGGTATACATTAATGACATACACATTTTATTTTATGTTCTATTTGCTTTCATAGGAGGCTTTATTGGACAAGTTATCGATTACTTAAATATTGCATTCCTAAATGAAAGAAAAGTAATATCAAAAGAATCTTTTAAAAAGTATAAAGAAACATTTAAAGTAAACTATAAACTAATAGTAGTAAATAGCTGTTTATATGTGGCACTATTATATAAGTTTGGAATGAACTTAGATTTTCTAAGGTTTGCAATACTTACACCAATGCTTATTTCAGCATTCATTGTTGATTATAAAATACAAATAATACCAAACAGATTAAACTTTACAATGTTTGAAGTTGGTATAATATTTGCATTTATCTTTGGCATTCAAAACTTAAACCTTGCAAAAGATATGTTTCTTGGAATGATTGCAGGTGGAGGAATATTCTTATTAATTACATTAATAGGAGGACTAATCGCTGGCAAAGAAGCTATGGGACTTGGAGATGTAAAACTAATGGGAGCACTTGGTTTGTTCTTTGGTTGGTATAAAATCTTAATTATATCTGTATTAGCATTCCTAATTGGTGCAATTATAAGTATAATAGTTTTAATTGTGAGAAAAAATAGAGAAGATGGTTATATACCATTTGGTCCATTTATAGTGGTTGCAACATTTATAACAATATTTGTTCCAACAAACTTGCTATTTATAAGTTTAATGAAGGTATTTTCACTAGGATTATTTTAAATGTAAAAGGAAGGTGTTTTTCTATGAATGAAAAAATAAGACTTTTACGAGAGAGGTTAAGAAGTTTAAAAATGGAGGGTATGATTGTTACAAACCCTGTAAGTATTAAATACTTAACCAATATAGAAGATGAGGGAACTTTGCTTATTACTAGAAAAGAAAACATTTTCTTAACATATACAATGTTTTTAGAAAATGTAAAAAATACCTTAACAATTAATGATGAAATAATTGTTGCAGATTTTAGAGATATAAGTAAAGATGAATACGAAAACTTTTTCTTATTCTGTGAAAATATTGGCTTTGAAGAAAATTACGTAACATATAAACAATACTATTATTTAAAGCAGAAATATAGAGTAAATAACTTAGCAGAAACTGAAAACATAGTAGAAAAGCTAAGAGCAGTAAAAGATAAAGATGAAATTGAAAATATTAAAAAAGCATGTGAATTAACAGATAAATGCTTTAGCCATCTTTTAGAATTTATAAAGATGGGAATGACAGAAAAAGAAATAGCATTTGAAATAGAAATGTTTTTTAGAAAAAACGGAGCAGATGGACTTGCGTTTGATCCAATTGTTGCAATAGGAGAAAACAGTGCAAAGCCACATTGGAAGCCAGGAGATAAAAAAGTTGAAATGGCAGATCCAATTTTAATAGACATGGGTTGCAAATATAATGGATATTGCTCTGATATGACAAGAACAATCTTTGCAGGTTGTATCTTAGAAAAAATCAAACCAGTATATGATTTGGTTTTGAAAAACTTAGAAAATACAACGAATGAAATAAAAGAATATGCAAGCATAAAAACAATAACACAAATGGTGGAAAGTGATTTCAAACTTCAAAACTATGACTTAATACATTCACTAGGACACAGTATAGGACTTGAAACACACGAAATTCCATACATTAATTCAAAAAATGACACGTTCCTAAAAGAAAACATGGTAGTTGCAGACGAACCAGGAATATATTTACCAGGCAAATTCGGCATAAGAATAGAAGATACAATTTTAGTAGAAAAAGAAGGTTGCACAGTACTTACAAAATCACCAAAAAATTATGTAATAATATAGAATTTACGTGAATTGCTTGATTTTTATGGAAAAGTATAGTAAAATAAATAAGTTAGTATAAATTTAAAAAGAAAGAGGTATGATATTATGGCAGAAGTATATATGGCAGGAGATGTCAGAAATGGAACAACATTTGAACTAGATGGTTCAGTTTACAAAGTAGTAGAATTTCAACACGTTAAACCAGGAAAAGGAGCAGCTTTTGTTAGAACAAAATTAAAGAACGTAATTAATGGTTCAGTTTTAGAAAAAACATTCAACCCATCAGAAAAGTTACAAGGTGCAGATATTGAAAAAAGAGAAATGCAATATCTATATGCAGATGGAGATTTATATTATTTTATGGATAATGAAACATACGACCAAATTCCACTTAATAAATCAGAATTAGGAGATATGTTAAAATTCTTAAAGGAAAACATGATGGTAAAAACATTAGCATTTAAAGGAAAAATATTTGCAATTGAACCACCTATGTTTGTAGAACTAGAAGTTACATACACAGAACCAGGTTTTAGTGGTAACACAGCAGGTGCTGGAGCAACAAAACCAGCTGAACTAGAAACAGGAGCAACAATAAATGTTCCACTATTTGTAAATACTGGAGACAAAATTAGAATTGATACAAGAACAGGCGAATACATGGAAAGAATTTAGAAAATTGGAGGAATATGAATGTCAAACTTTAATTCAGAATTCAAAAAAATTCTTAAAAATTTAGAAGATAACATTGAACATGAAGAAGCTCTTGAAAAAGCTAAGGTAGAGATATTTAATTTATATAATATATTCCTTGACGAAATAACAGAGCTTGAGCAAACAATGAATAAAAAGCTTCTTGCAATTGCTGAAAGTCAACTACATGTTGAAGAAGAAATAAAAGCAATGAATAAAAGCATAAAGAATATTGAAAAAGATATTTATATGGACGACGAAGAAGATGATGAAGACTGCGACGTAGAAATCAAATGCCCATATTGCAATGAAACATTCACAGCACAAATGAATGATTTAACAGCTGCAGAAATTGTGTGCCCAGAATGTAATAATACAATAGAACTAGATTGGGGAGAAGATGAAGACGGTTGTGGAGAAGGCGGTTGCGACTGCTGTTCACATGGTTGCCATCATGACGATGACGAAGATGATGATATGTAATGAAAAGATGCTAATGGCATCTTTTTTTACTATCTTAATAAGGTAAATAATCAAGTGGGTTTACTGACTTGCCATTAACATATAAAGAAAAATGAAGATGTGGCCCTGTGGTTGCTCCGTTTGTGGGGTTGCCATTTGAATCTTTAAAGTTATTTCCGAGGAACACCATAAACATTTTTAGGACCAACTGTGGCAATAACTTCACCCTTTATTACTTGATTACCAACGTAAACAAGAAAGTATGGAGAAACATGAGAATAATTACAAAGATATGTACCATCACTAACTTTTACAGTAAAACCATTTGCTCCATCAAAAGCAGTAGATATTACTTCACCAGAAAAAACAGCATGTATTTCAGCACCTGTTGGAGCACCAATATCAATGCCACCATGGTATGAACTTGCACCACCAGTTGGAGCTTTTCTATACCCATAATATGATGTTATAGTTTTATATTTTGGTGTTGGCCATATAAAGCCTTCGCTATTCTCAAAACTTAAATCTGTACTAATTGTATTTAATTCATTAAGATCTGATGAACCAATTGAATTCAAGGAAAAAACTATTCCCATAAAACATAAAAAAATAAACAATAAACCTATGAAAAAATATTTTTGATAATTGAAAAACATTAAATAAACCTCCAAAGAATTAAAATAACTGAATATAATTTTGCTTACCGATGAAAAATATGTAAGATAATAACTTGTTTAGAAAAATGATTAACTTGATACACAATAAGATAGTTCTTTACACGAAGTTTTCTAAGAACAATACCATTATTTTTAAATAAAATTGGGTTTCTTTCAGGAAAATACGAAAGAGAATTGATTTTTGATGTAATTAATTCAAATAAATTTTTAGCTACTAATGGTTCATGTAGCTGAAAAGAAATATATTGATAAATAGCAGAAAGCTCATCAAAAAAGCTTGCAGACCAAATAATTTTATAAATCAAAATTAGTTTTAAACCTTTCTAATGCTTCTTCCATTGGTATAACATTTCCTTCTTCAACTTCTTTTTGTGCAATAGAAAGTTTCTTGAAAACATATTCTTTAAATTCTTTTTCATTTTTATAGAATTGAGAATAGTAATTATCAAGAGCTTTGTCAACTTTTCTTTGTGCTTTTAAATCAATATTATCATTTTCTAAATCTAGACATGGGTTGTTTATAACCATAATAAAACCTCCTTATGACTAGTATGTTGGCATTATACAATATTTATGACAAAAAAGCAATATTTTCCAAAAAATATTTTTGAAAATTTTTCTTAAATTATTGAAAAAAAATTAAGTATGTGGTATATACTAAGGAGAGAAAAGAGGGAGGAAAGTATGAGTGAAGAGAGAGAATGTATAGATAATGTTGAAAGTCTAGAAAGAGCTCTTGCAAGAGTACGTAAGGCACAAGAGATATTTGGCACATATAGCCAAGAACAAGTTGATAAAATATTTGCAGCAGCCGCAATTGCAGCAAACCAAGCACGTATTCCTTTAGCTGAAATGGCTGTGGAAGAAACAGGAATGGGAATTGTAGAAGATAAGGTTATTAAAAACCATTATGCTGCTGAATATATCTATAATGCATATAGATATACAAAAACATGTGGAGTAATTGAAGAGAATAAGGCATATGGTATTAAAAAACTAGCAGAACCAATAGGTGTTATTGCTGCAGTTATACCAACAACTAACCCAACTTCAACAGTTATTTTTAAAACTTTAATAGCACTAAAAACAAGAAACGGAATTATTATAAGTCCACACCCTAGGGCAAAGAACTCAAGTATACAAGCAGCAAAAATAATATTAGATGCTGCAGTTAAAGCAGGTGCACCAGAAGGAATAATAGATTGGATAGATGCTCCATCTTTAGATTTAACAAATATGGTAATGAAAGAAGCAGATACAATCTTAGCAACAGGAGGACCAGGAATGGTTAAGGCTGCATATTCTAGTGGAAAGCCAGCCATAGGTGTTGGTGCAGGAAATGTACCAGCAATAATTGATGATTCTGCAGATATATTACTTGCAGTAAATTCAATAATTCATTCTAAAACATTTGATAATGGAATGATATGTGCATCGGAACAATCTGTAATAATTCTTAATTCAATTTATGATAAAGTAAAACAAGAATTTATTGATAGAGGTTGCTATGTTTTAAATAGTGAAGAAACAGAAAAAGTAAGAAAAACAATAATAATAAATGGAGCTTTAAACTCAAAAATAGTTGGTCAAAAAGCTCATAAAATAGCAGAATTAGCAGGAGTAGAAGTTCCTGAGAATACAAAAATATTAATAGGCGAAGTAGAAAGTGTAGATTTATCTGAAGAGTTTGCTCATGAAAAACTATCACCTGTACTTGCAATGTATAGAGCAAATTCATTTGATGAAGCAGTTGAAAAAGCTGAACAATTAATAGAAGATGGAGGACTTGGACATACAGCTTCTTTATATGTAAATACACACACAGGTACAGAAAAAATAGAAAAATTCTCACACAAGATGAAAACAGCAAGAATATTAATTAACACACCTTCATCACAAGGTGGAATAGGAGACTTATACAACTTTAAATTAACACCATCATTAACTTTAGGTTGTGGTTCATGGGGTGGAAATTCAGTTTCAGAAAATGTTGGTGTAAAACACTTATTAAATATTAAAACAATTGCTGAGAGGAGAGAGAATATGCTTTGGTTTAGAGCACCTGAAAAGGTTTATATTAAAAAAGGTTGTTTACCTGTTGCACTAGATGAGTTGAAAAATGTTATGGATAAGAAAAAGGTATTTATAGTAACAGATGAATTCTTATTCACACATGGTTATACAAAACCAATTACAAATAAACTAGAAGAACTAGGAATAACATATACAACTTTCTCTGATGTTCAACCAGATCCAACACTTGCAAGTGCAAAAGAAGGAGCAAAATTAATGGATAGCTTCAAACCTGATTGCATAATAGCAATAGGTGGAGGAAGTGCTATGGATGCAGGTAAAATTATGTGGGTATTATATGAACATCCAGAAATAGATTTTATGGACATGGCAATGAGATTTTCTGATATAAGAAAAAGAGTATATACTTTCCCTAAAATGGGAGAAAAGGCATATTTTATAGCAGTTCCAACATCAAGTGGTACAGGTTCAGAAGTTACACCTTTTGCTGTTATAACAGATGAAAAAACTGGAATAAAATATCCATTAGCCGATTATGAATTAATGCCAAAAATGGCAATAGTAGATACAGATATGATGATGGACGCACCAAAAGGTTTAACATCAGCTTCTGGTATAGATGCTGTAACACACTGCTTAGAAGCATATGCTTCAATGATGGCTACAGAATACACAGACGGTTTGGCTTTACGTTCAATAAAAACAATATTTGAATATTTACCAACAGCATATGAAAATGGTCAAGATGTTGTTGCAAGAGAAAAAATGGCAAATGCTGCTACAATGGCAGGTATGGCTTTTGCAAATGCATTTTTAGGTGTATGCCACTCAATGGCACATAAACTTGGAGCATTCTTCCATATACCACATGGTATAGCAAATGCTTTAATGATCGACCTAGTATTAAGATTTAATGCTAGCGAAACACCTGTTAAAATGGGTACATTCCCACAATATAGCTATCCACATACATTAAGAAGATATGCAGAAGTTGCAGAAAACTTAGGCTTAGGTGGAAATTCAGATGAGGAAAAATTAGAAAACTTAATAAAAGCAATAGATGAATTAAAGGAAAAAATAGGTATCAAAAAAACAATTAGAGATTATGGAGTAGATGAGCAAGAATTTTTAAGCAAGCTAGATGAAATGAGCAAACAAGCATTTGATGACCAATGTACAGGTGCAAACCCAAGATATCCACTAATTGAAGAGATTAAACAAATGTATCTAGAAGCATATTACGGAGGTGAAAGATAATGGAAATATTAGCTGAAAGAAAAACAAAAACCGTATATAAAGACGAAAATAGAACAATTAAACTATTTGTTGATGAGTATCCTAAATCAAACATTTTAAACGAAGCTTTAAACCAAGCAAGAGTAGAAGAAACAGGACTTAATATTCCAAAACTTTTAGAGGTTAGTAAAATAGGCTCAAGATGGGCACTAATTTCTGAATATATTCAAGGAAAAAGTTTAGAAACATTAATGCAAGAAAACCCAGAAAAAATTGATGAATACATGGAATTATTCATCAATACACAGCTAGAAGTGTTATCTAAACAAGCACCACTTTTAAATAAACTTAAGAACAAAATGAAAAGAAAGATTGAAGAAACAGACTTAAGTGATGCTATTAAATTTGAACTTAATATGAGACTTGAAAGTACACCAAAACACAACAGAGTATGCCATGGAGACTTTAACCCAAGTAATGTAATAGTAACAGATGATGGAAAAGTATATGTTATAGATTGGGCTCACGTTACACAAGGAAACAGCTCTGCTGATGTTGCAAGAACGTATCTTTTATTCAACTTAAATGGTAAAAAAGAAGAAGCTGAAAAGTATTTAAATAGATTTTCAGAAAAATCTGGAATAGAGAAAAAATATATTCAAAAATGGATACCAATAGTTGCAGCAGCACATTTATCTAAAGCAAGTGAAGAAGAAAAAACATTTTTAATGAATTGGATAGATGTTGTAGATTATACCTAGGAAAGGAAACATACTATATATGAGGAAATTAAAAGAACTAATAACAAATTTTATTAATGGCTTTTGCATGGCTCTTGCTGATAGCGTGCCAGGAGTATCAGGAGGCACAGTTGCATTCATACTAGGCTTTTATGATAATTTTATAAATGCACTAGATGATTTATTTAGAGGCAATTGGGAAGCAAAGAAAAAAGCATTTATATACTTAATAAAGATTGGTATTGGCTGGGTAGTAGGCTTTTTACTTGCAGCAAGTGCCCTAGCAGATTTATTTAACACTAAAATATATGAAATGAGCTCACTTTTCTTAGGCTTTATAATATTTGCAATACCTTTGGTTGTTAAGGAAGAAAAAGAAGTTTTAAAAGGTAGATATAAAAACATAGTTTGGCTATTAATTGGTGTAATATTTGTTACAACAATTACACTAGTTAGTACAAAAACAAGTTTTGATATCAACTTAGAAACATTAAATATTGGTACAGCAATTTATATTTTTGTTGTTGCGGCAGTTGCAATATCAGCCATGATTTTACCTGGTATTTCAGGTTCAACAATACTTTTAATATTTGGAATTTACATACCTATTATGAATAATATAAAAGCATTTATAGGACTTAACTTCTCTGTTGTACCAAGCCTTATGATGTTTGGCTTTGGCATGATATTTGGAGTAATGGCATTTGCACGTGTTGCAAGGAAATGCCTAGAGAAACATCGTTCACAAACAGTTTATGCAATAATTGGTTTAATGCTAGGTTCAATATATTCAATAATTGTTGGACCAACAAGCTTAAAAGAACCACAAGCAATAATGAACTTCTCAACATTTGATATTGTTGCATTTATAATTGGAGGAGCAGTAATAATAGGACTAGAAGCATTAAAGAAAGTTTTAAATAAAAAGAATTAGCATTTGCTAGTTCTTTTTTGCAAATACGAAAAAATTTAGCAAAACACTTGCAAATATGATAATTTATGATATAATTATATGGTTAATTTTAGCAAACAGAAAGGATTGAATTTTAACAATGAAAGTAAAAGTAGAAAATATTAAAGACAAAGCAAATGAGGTAAAACTAGAGTTTACAGTTGAAGCTCAAAAATTTGAAGAAGCTATACAAGATGTATACAAGAAAAATGCAAAATATTTTAATATACCAGGTTTTAGAAAAGGAAAAGCACCTTTCAAAATGGTAGAAAAAGCTTATGGAATACAAATATTCTATGAAGATGCATTTAATGAAATTGCAGGAGAAGCTTATGTTAAAGGGCTAGAAGATAATAAAATTGAAGCTGTAAGCAAACCAGAAATAGATATAAAACAAATTGAAGCTGGAAAAGATTTAATATTCACAGCAGTTGTACAAACTAAGCCAGAGGTTACTTTAGGAGACTACAAAGGTATAGAACTTAAAAAAGTAGAGTATAATGTAACTGATAAAGATGTAGAACATGAACTAGAACATATTGCTGAACACAATGCACGTTTAGTTGCTGTTGAAGACAGACCTGTTGAAAAAGGCGACACAGTTGTTATAGATTTCGAAGGTTTTGTTGATGGAAAAGCATTTGAAGGTGGAAAAGCAGAAAATCATGAATTAGAAATTGGTAGTGGTAAATTTATTCCAGGTTTCGAAGACCAAATAGTTGGAATGAAAATTGATGAGGATAGAGACATAAAAGTTACATTCCCAGAAGAATATCCAGCTAAAGAATTAGAAGGAAAAGAAGCAACATTTAAAATAAAATTACATGAAATCAAGAAAAAAGAATTACCAGAAATCAATGATGAATTTGCAAAAGATGCAAGCGAATTTGATACATTAGAAGATTGGAAAAAATCAATTAGGGAAAAACAAGAAAAAGCAAATGAATCAAAAGCAAAATTCGAAATGGAAGATGCAGCAATTGAAACAGTTTGTAAAAATGCAAAAGTAGATATTCCAAGTGGTATGATAGAAACACAACTAGATAATATGGAAAAAGATATATCATCTAGATTAAACTATCAAGGAATGAACTTAGATCAATATCTACAAATGATTGGTAAAACAAAAAAAGAATTTAGAGACGAAAACAAAGAACAAGCAGAAAAGCAAGTAAAAACAAGCCTAGTATTAGAAGCAATAATGAAAGATGCAAAAGTTGAAGTAACAGAAGAAGAAATAGATGCAAAGATTAAAGAAATGGCTGAAATGTATGGACAAAAAGAAGAAGAAGTTAAACAAAACCCAGAATTAAGAAAATATGTAGAAGAATCTTTAAAATCAGAAAAAACAATTCATTATATTGTAGATAATGCTAAAATAAAATAAGCATGTTTACAAGGGGCTAGCACCTTTGTGTTAGTCCCTATTTTACATAAAAAGAAAGGAATTGATAATTATGGAAAAAAACAGTTTAGTACCTTATGTAATTGAACAAACAAGTAGAGGAGAAAGATCATATGATATATTCTCAAGATTATTAAAAGATAGAATTATATTCTTAAGTGAAGATGTAAACTCAGCAACAGCAAGCTTAGTTGTTGCACAAATGTTATTCTTAGAATCTGAAGACCCAGATAAAGAAATATCATTTTATATTAACAGCCCAGGTGGTTCTATCACAGATGGAATGGCAATAGTAGACACAATGAACTATATTAAATGCCCTGTTTCAACAATCTGTGTTGGGCTAGCTGCAAGTATGGGATCTGTACTTCTTGCATGTGGAACAAAAGGAAAAAGATTTGCAACACCTAATGCTGAAGTATTAATTCATCAACCTTTAATTTCTGGTGGCTTAGCAGGTCAAACAACAGAAATTAAAATTCATGCAGACCACATGGTTAAAACAAGAGAAAAATTAAATAAATTATTAAGCGAAAAAACTGGTCAAAGTCTAGAACAAATTGAAAAAGATACAGAAAGAGACCACTATATGACAGCTGAAGAAGCTTTAGCATATGGTTTAATAGATGGCATTTTAGACTACAGAAAATAAAGCTTAAATGTTAGAAAGGAAATTATAAAATGGCAAATAAAAAAGAAATTAATGAGATTAGATGCTCTTTTTGTGGTAAAGCACAAGAAATGGTCAAAAAATTAATTGCTGGACCAAAGTCTGTATACATTTGCGACGAATGTATTAATGTTTGCAACAACATAATAGAAAGCGAAGCTTATGACGAAGACTTAGGCTATGAAGAAGTTAAGACAGAAGAAATACCAACACCCGCAGAAATAAAAGCTGTACTTGATGAATATGTTATAGGTCAAGATGAAGCAAAGAAAACATTAGCTGTTGCTGTTTATAACCACTATAAAAGAATTAATTGCAAGGAAATTATAGATGATGTTGAAATTCAAAAAAGCAACATTTTGCTTTTAGGACCAACAGGTTGTGGAAAAACACTTTTAGCACAAACTTTGGCTAGAATTTTAAATGTACCCTTTGCAATTGCAGATGCAACAACACTTACAGAAGCTGGGTATGTAGGAGAAGATGTTGAAAACATACTTTTAAAACTTATCCAAAATGCAGAATTTGATATTGCAAAAGCACAAAAGGGAATTATATATATTGATGAAATAGATAAAATAACAAGAAAATCTGAAAACCCATCAATAACAAGAGATGTTAGTGGAGAAGGTGTACAACAGGCTTTATTAAAAATTGTTGAAGGAACTGTTGCATCTGTACCACCACAAGGTGGAAGAAAACACCCACATCAAGAATTTATACAAATTGATACATCTAACATATTATTTATATGTGGAGGAGCTTTTGAAGGCTTAGACAAAATAATCAAAGACAGAACAGATAAAAAATCTATGGGCTTTGGAGCTCAAATTCAAAGCAAAAAGGACATTCACGATAAATACAAAATATTTGAGCAACTTTTACCACAAGACTTATTAAAGTTTGGTTTAATTCCAGAGTTTGTTGGAAGACTACCAATTATAGCAACTCTACAAGAATTAGATAGAGAAGCATTAATTAAAATTGTAACAGAGCCTAAAAATGCTCTAGTTAAACAATACAAAAAGCTTCTTGAGCTAGATGGTGTTGAACTTGAATTTGAACCAGAAGCACTAAATGCAATTGTAGATAAAGCAATAGACAGAAATACTGGTGCAAGAGGTTTACGTTCAATTATAGAAGATATTATGAGAGATATTATGTTTGATATTCCAAGTAATTTAAGAATAGAAAAATGTATAATTACTCGTGATACTGTAGAGAAAAAAGCACCACCAATTTTGGAATTATGCAAAGAAAATGAAGTTGACCCTAAGAGAGGAATAATTAGAAAAAGAAAATCAAAACCAGCAAGAAATACAGAAACAGCATAAATTATAAAAATAAAGGGGTAAAATATGGAAGAAGTAAAAGATAAAGTAGTTGCATTATTAAATAAAATAAATAGACCAGGAATGGCTGAATTGATGGACTTCTTAGAAAAATCTGATTATTATGAAGCACCTGCTAGCACAAAATATCATGGGGCATACAAAAAAGGACTAGTAGAACATAGCTATAAAGTTTATGAAATTCTAAAAGGTAAAATCGAATATCATAAACTAGAAGTTAGTGAAGATACTTTAGCAATAATAACATTATTACACGATTTGTGCAAAGTAAACTTCTACAAAGTAGATTATAGAAACGCAAAAAATGCAAAAGGAGAATGGGAAAAAGTTCCATATTACACAATTGAAGATACAATACCATATGGACATGGGGAAAAATCTGTAATGATGCTTACAGAATATATAAAACTTACAAGTGAAGAAAAGTATGCAATACGTTGGCATATGGGCTTTTCAGAGCCAAAAGAAGTGTATGGAACACTTGGCCAAGCTTTCAAGAAATACCCATTAGCATTATTACTACATGAAGCAGATATGGAAGCAACATATTTTTACAATATATAGCAAAGACTCTTAATTTATCACAAAATATCACAAAAATCATATAATATAATAGATATGCTTTAAGCATAAATATTATAGAAAAGGTGATGAAAAGATGGAATTCGAAGAAAAGAAACCATGTTGTGATATCAAAGTTGATGGCTTTATTGAAAAAGGTAAACAATTCGATTTAGAAATAAACTTACCAGAAGACAATAGAGATGTAATATATGGTATAATAAGAGACTGCTACAAAGAACCAGTTGAAGACGCTGTTATTAAACTAATTGAAGTATGCCGTGATTATGGAAAAGAAGAAAGAAACCCAGTATCACACACATTCACAGATAAAGATGGAGAATTTGTATTTGGACCACTATGCCCAGATAAGAAATATGAAATACAAATATGGGTAGATAGAGTAAAACACTGCAAACAATGTATTGATTGCAAAAAACATGGAAAATGTTTAAAAGGTGTAAGACTAGAATGCAGAGACTTCAAGCCATGCCATGAGTGCAATGAAGGAAAACCATGTATGGGTAAATAAGACAATACGACCTAGAGAGTTGAGCCTCTCTGGGTTTTTCATTATTCTTATTTAGTACAAACAGTCCGCCAAATCTCGTCGGAGCTTTTGTATTTATTTAAAATCGAACCCACGTTTGCGACGCCTAAAGAAGTGTTTCGGGGGACTTCGATTTTCTCTAAATACAAAACTCCTGCGTTTGGCTACTTAGATTATTAGTTCAAGGATGAAATATCAACTTTTTTGGAAATTTTCACCATAATACTTGACAAATTACAAAATTCCTAGTATACTAGTTTAGTAGCTAAAAATTGAAAAGTATATAGATATATGATTTTGTACTGGTAGAGGAGGGAAATAGCATGGCACAACCAAAAAGAAGATGGTCTAAAGAAAGAACAAAAACAAAAAGATCAACATGGAAATTAGAAGAACCAAACATAGCAAGATGTAAACATTGTAATGAACCAGTAATGCCACACAGAGTTTGCTCAAATTGTGGATATTATGATGGTAAAGAAGTAATAAAAAAAGATGCCGAATAAGGCATTTTTTTTATTGCATAATTATTGAATAAATAATACATTTATGATATACTTACAAAAAAAAACGAAGAGAGGTAACAAATTTGGAAACTAATGAAAATTTAACCGAAAAGCTTGAATATATCGGCTTAGATTTAAATAACATACCAGATAAATTAAATTTCTTTCAAAATATAAATTTTAGAGTTCGTAAAAATTATATTGAAGAAAATTATAAAGTATATAAATATGTAAATGTAAATGATATAGAAATATTCTTAACACCAACTCATAGATTAACAGATTATACTGAAAAATATGCTAAGGCATTACCTATTGGTGCATACCTTAACATGGATACAGAGGAAAACATTGAAAGAAATGTTGAATTTTTAAAACTGCTAAAGGAATTGCAAATAGAGGATATTGAAGCATTAGATACTAAGCAAAAAGAGCTAAATAAAAACATACCATACAATGTAAGTTTTGATAAAGACTACTTATGGCAAATCTTCTATTCAGATATTGCACACAAATACTTTATGCTAATGCCAATTAAAGAAACAGAATGTACAGCGCTTTTCTATGTAATAAAAAAGCAACTAGAAAACAAAGATCAAATGATATATGTGCCAATTTGCTATGCAGATTATAGTAACAAATACATAGACACAGACGAAATTGATGAAATTGAAAAATACTTGTGTTTCTTTGCAAAAGACTGGCCTATGTTATATGAAGTATATGATAAAGATGAAAATTTAAGTATAAAAATTGTTGGGAAAGCAACCATTTATGATACAATAAAAAGCGAGTATAAAATTGAGCTAAAATCTCAAGGAGAAGCCGAAGATTTTTATAAACTTTTAAAAGCGCTATTCATCCTAGAAACCCAACTTTCTTATCATTATAAATTCAAGTTAAAACTAGATAAAAAGGGCTCTGTTCATTTTATATTTGATAAAAAAGAAATTACATATAAAGACCTTGTTCCATTTATAAAAAAGGAATATATCAAAGGACTTGAAAACCTTATAAAGGCTAAAGAAAGTAAGATTAATCTCGATAAGAAACTTAAGAAACTTAAAGACTTAAGCAATAGTCTAGATAAAGAATACTATGAGAAAGAAAAACAAATATCTACATTCTTGGAATGTAAGAAAACATTTTTTGGTAGGGTAAGATATTTCATAAAATACAAAAAGGTAGTTTCTAAAACACCAGAAGAACATCCTGTAGAAAAGGAAGAAAAATCAAACCTAAAATATTGTGAAAGAGCTGAAATTAAAGAAGTATACACATTAGAAGAGCTCTTAACTTTATACAAGAATTTAGACACAGAAACAGCTAACATAAAAGACTTAGAATTAGATATTGAAGCAATGGAAAAAAGAATAGAGATATTGCAGCTAAAAATCAAAAATGCTAATCTTTATATAAAAGAAATAGATAATCACAAAAAAAGTATATTTGAATTCTGGAAGTTTACAAATAAAGATGATGCAAAACAACTAAACGAGGGAACACAAGAGGTACATCAGCCAAAGAAATTAAAGAAGACTTTCAATTATGAACTGGATTTTGAGGACTTGTCTAGACAAATTGATAAAACAGAAAGAGAACTTTTCACCAAGGAAGAAACTGACGATATTTATGTTGCTAGCACAAACATATTAGAAGATATAAACGATGTTTTAAACGGATATAAAATAGCAGCAGAACACTTAAATGCCTTGAAAAATGAAATGGTAAATACAGATAAAGTTATTACCTTTGATATCTTTGGAAGTATATCATCATCAAAAGACCAAATTAGAACACTAGGAAATATAAAGCATAGAGAAAATGAAAAGAACAAATTTGCAATTTTAAATATTAATGATAATACTACATTAGATGAATACAAAAAAAGAATTGAACAAATTATAGAGAACATAAAATCATGTTTAGAAAAATATAAAAATACTGTGGAAATTCCAATTTACAAAGCTCGGAGATTTAGAAGATGGCTTAAATATATTTTATATAAACCCAGAAAATGCAATAAACCAAGTTGAAAATACCGAAACTGATTTATATAAAATAATACTTAAAGAAAATGTAAATTGCCTTCCTCTTGCAAATATTATGTATTATAATAATAACAATAAAACACTACCACTTGGAATGCATGTAACAGATGGAATTATTATAAATACAAAAGACTTAAAGCTAAAACAAAAAGAAAAGCTACAGAATTATATAATAAAATCAAAAGAAGACTCATCTAAGCCAAGTACATTAAAAGTAAATATATATGAATATGAAATATGCTAAGGACTGTCTTAGCATATTTTTTCCTATTTGGAATATATATATTAAATAAGACGAGTTTTAAGGAGAAATTTTATGAATGTTGCTGTTATTAACTTAAGAGATATTCTAAGGTATTTAGCGAAAATATGTTTCGCTGTATTTATAGTATATTTATCTGCTCGAGCAATTACAGCATCTAGCCAAACTCTTAAACAAGCTCTTGTAATTCAAGCAAATGGTAATTTTCTAACAAAATTAATTGATCTAAACCTACCTCAAAATACAGAAACAAAGGAAAAAAGCAAACTAAATTTGAACAATATAATGAATATGGAATTAGCACTTTTTAATACAAAACCAAAAGAAAACATAATATCTTCTACTACAACAAATGTTGATGCAAATACTCCAAAGCAAGAAGAAATAAAAAATATACAAACAACTTTACCAAGAACAGCAAACACTGAAGCTGTATCAGATAGAAATTTCTCATCAAGAAAAACTCATACATATAATACAACCAATATAGATAATCAAAGTGATTATACATTAACAGAAGAAATGTTAGTACCAGATGTAGATATTTCAAATAAGAAAGATATAATAATATATCACACACATACATGCGAAAGCTATACTCCAAGCGAAGCTTACAATTATACAATGACAGGGAATTATAGAACAACAGATGCAAACTATAATGTTATAAGAGTTGGAACAGAGCTTACAAATTATCTGGCTCAAAAAGGGTTTAATGTTATACATGATGGTTCATATAACGATTACCCATCATATTCAGGCTCATATGACAGGTCATTAGAAGTTGCTAGCAGACTTATAGATGAAACACCATCAGATATTGTGTTAGATATTCATAGAGATGCCGTAGGGAATGGAGATACATACGGACCTACAATAATGATAGATGGAAATAGAGTAGCTCAAATGATGTTTGTAATAGGCACAGATGGAGGAGGTTTGGAACACCCTAATTGGAACCAAAACTTAAAAATCGCAATAAAAATTCAAGAAAAAGCAAATCAAATGTATCCAGGTTTATTTAGGTCAATTGTTTTAAGAAATTCAAGGTATAATCAGCATGTAGCCAAAGGTGCTAGTATAATTGAGGTTGGAGCTACAGCTAATACTTTAGAAGAATGTTTACTTAGTATGCAATGCTTAGCAAATGTGTTAGAGGAGGTATGTAAATAAGCTTGATAAAATACTAAAATTGTGGTATTATGTAAAAATGAAAAGGGGAATATATGAAAATTAAAGATGCAATGCAAACTGCAATTAATAAGTGTAAAGTTAATAATATTGATGAAGCTTCAAATAAAGTAAGAAGAATTATGTCTTTTATTACTGGCATTGAAAAGTCTTATTTACTAGTTCACAATATGGACGAATTAAATACAGAGCATGAAAAAAGCTTCTTTAAATACATAGAGGAATTGGTAAATGGTAGGCCAGTACAATACATATTAGGAAACCAAGAATTTATGGGTATTAACTTTATTGTGAATGAAAATGTTTTAATACCTCAACCAGATACTGAAATTTTAGTAGAAGAGACAATAAAAATTGCACAAAAATTTAGTAACCCTAAAATTCTAGATTTATGCACAGGAAGCGGAGCAATAGCAGTATCTCTATCAAAGTTTGTGCCTAATGCAAAACTCTATGCATCAGATATAAGCCAAAAAGCATTAGAAACAGCTAAAATGAACAGTAGAAATAAAAAAATAAAATTCATACAATCAAACCTTTTTGAGAATATTAATGATATATTTGATATTATAGTAACAAATCCACCATATATAAAAACCGATGAAATAAGTATTTTAAGCAAAGAAGTTCAAAACGAACCGACACTTGCCCTAGATGGTGGACAAGATGGTCTAGTCTTTTATAGGCAAATTATAAAACAAGCAAATGATTATTTGAAACATAACGGATATTTATGTATGGAAATTGGTGAAGACCAAAAAGAAGAAGTATTAGAATTAATAAAACAAGAAGCAAACTATGTAAATATTAAAACATATAAAGACTTATCAGGAAATGATAGAGTAATTACTTGCAAAAAAATATAGGAAAAATTGTAAAAAAACTTGTATAAATTACAGATATATGATATAAATTATGGAGTGAATAAATTTTATTATAAAATGCCATTTGTGTATTATAATTCTGTTGAAAGGGGAAAGCCTTATGGAAAATGAAGGTAATAATCAAAAGACCATATTAATAGTTGATGATGAGCAACCAATTGTAGATATATTGGTTTATAATCTAAAAAAAGAAGGATATAACACTTTAGAAGCAAATGATGGAGTAACTGCAGTAGATATGGCGTTGAGTGAACACCCAGATTTAATATTATTAGATATTATGTTGCCTAGAATGGACGGACTTACTGTTTGTAAAAAAATAAGAACAAAATTAAATATACCTATTTTAATGCTTACAGCAAAAGATGAAGAAATAGATAAAATTTTAGGTTTAGAGCTTGGTGCAGATGACTATATTACTAAACCTTTTAGTGTAAGGGAATTAATGGCTAGAATTAAGGCAAATTTACGTAAATCAGAAATAAAACAAGAAGACGAAATAATAGAGCAAAAACCTGTTATTTCAAGTACAAATAAAATAATAGATTTAGGAGACTTGGTACTTGATTTAGAAAAAATTGAAGCTAAAGTAAAAGGAAGACCTATCGATTTAACACTTAGAGAATTTGAATTTTTGAAATTTTTAGCACTTCAAAAAGGACAAGCAGCAACAAGAGAAAAACTTTTAAAGAATGTTTGGGGTTATGATTATTTTGGAGATATAAGAACAGTAGATGTTCTAGTAAGAAGAATAAGAAGGAAAATTGAAAAAGATACAGCCGACCCTAAAATTCTTGTAACTAAGAGAGGAATAGGTTATTGTATTAAATCAGGAGATTCTGGTGAACAATAAGAAAGGATTAAAACTCACAATGTTTAGAAGTGTACAGGTAAAAATAATACTAATGATAATGGTACTTGCAATTTTAATGTTTGTATCTTATGGACTAATTACAATACAGTCATTAAAACAACTTGCGATGCCAGAAAATGTTATTAACAAAAGTATTGTAACAATGTTAATTATAACCGTGGCTTTTATGATTATTTCTATCCTTATTATTTGGTTCACGTCAAAAGTAATTACTAGACCACTCTACAAATTAATAGAAAGTGCTGAAAAGGTTACTGAGGATAAAGAACTAAAAAACTTTAAATTTGAAAACACCAAAAGAAATACAGAAATTGATGAACTAATTAATGTTTTTGAAACAATGACAGCAGGACTTAAGGAAAACTTAAACAAGGTTACAACACAAAAAAAGCAAATTGAAACAATATTACAACACATGACAGATGGTATTATAGCTTTTGATTTAGAGGGAAATATAATCCACATTAATTCTGCAGCTAAAAAATTACTTGAACTAGATGACAATCAAAACACTTTTGCAACAATTTTCAGTAAAATAAATACAGATATAAACCTTGAAAAGATTGTTTATTTAGAAGATTGGACAACATCAGAGACAAGAGCTAACATAAATGATAGATATCTAAAGATCTTTTTTGCATCGTTCAAAAATGAATTAGATAGACCAGCAGGAGTAATTGCACTAATACAAGATATAACTGAACATGTTAAACTAGATAATATGAGAAAAGAATTTATTGCAGACGTATCACATGAATTAAAAACACCATTAACATCAATTATGGGATATGCAGAAACCTTATCGACATCTGAGTATGACCCAGAAATGCAGGAAAGATTTTTAAAAGTTATAAATACAGAAGCACTTAGAATGACCAAACTTGTTAATGACCTATTAACATTATCAAAATATGATAATGCAGAAACAAAATGGGAAAAAGTTGAGTTTAATTTAGGGGATTTAGTTAAATCTTGCCAAGAAAACTTACAGATTGAAACAAATAGAAAACACCAAAAAGTTGAATGTTTTGTTACAGCAAATGTTCCAACAATATATGCTGATAAAGATGGAATCGAAAGAGTTATATTAAATATTCTTTCAAATAGCATAAAATATACAGAAGATGGTGGGACAATAAAAATATATGTAGGTTTTGTATATAACGATGCATATATAAAAATAATTGATAATGGTATAGGAATACCAGAAAAAGATTTAGACAGAATTTTTGAAAGATTCTATAGAGTTGATAAAGCTCGTACCAGAAAAATGGGTGGAACAGGGCTAGGATTATCTATAGCAAAGGAGATTCTAGATAAAAATAATGGAAGAATTGATATAAAAAGTGAAGTAGGAAAGGGAACAGAAGTTGTTATTACTATTCCAACAGCACTAAAAGATGAAACATAAGAAAGAAGGAATTTTTAAATGAATCCAAAAATTAAAAATGCACTTGAGTGGACTTATTGTATATTAATCGCAGTGGTAATTGCTTTAGCTGTTAAATATTTCATTGGAACACCAACAGTTGTAAAACAAACATCTATGAATAATACATTATCAGAAGGGCAAAGACTATGGCTTAATAGATGGATTAGAACTGTAAAAGGAGAATACAAAGTAGGCGACATTATAACATTTGAAGCACCAAGTGTAACATATCCATCTTTAAATCAAATTAATTATAATAAACCTGTAGCTATATATTATAATAATCATAAAGGATTACTTAATAAATTTGTATACTATGTTTTAGAAACAACAAAACAAAGCTATATAAAAAGAGTTATAGGAGTAGCAGGAGACCATATAAAGATTGAAGATGGCAAAGTATATAGAAATGGTGAACTTTTAGATGAACCATATTTGCAAGAAGTGATTTCTACATATGGTAAAACATACTCAGACATAATAGTGCCAGAAGGTACAGTGTTTGCAATGGGTGATAATAGAGAACATAGCACAGACTGTAGAGATTTTGGTTGCATTCCTGTGGAGAAAATAGAAAGCAGAGTTGCCTTTAGATTCTGGCCACTTAATAAATTTGGAAAGATTAAATAAAAATGTTTGAAAATATTATTGGAAATAACGAAAATAAAAAGATATTAAGTAAATCTATTCTAACAAACAGTGTTTCACATAGCTATATTTTTTCTGGAATATCTGGCATAGGTAAATTCCTATTTGCCAAAGAATTTGCAAAAGCAATTCTTTGTACTGGGGAACCAAAACCATGTAATATATGTAAGTCATGTGAAAGTATTGAAAATGGAAACAACCCAGACCTTGTTATTATAGATGAACAAGCAAATAGTATAAAAACAGAACAAATAAAAGAACTTACAAGTGATGTTTTAGAAAAACCTATTAAAGGGAGCAAAAAAATCTATATAATAAATAATAGTGAAAACATGACAAAAGAAGCACAAAATGCTCTTCTAAAAACACTTGAAGAACCACCTGAATATGCTGTAATAATACTGGTAACTAGCAACGAAAACTTGCTTCTAAACACAATAAAATCAAGATGCATAAAAATACTATTCAGTAATCTAAGTGACGAAGAAATCTTAGAATACTTTAAAAGAAATCATGAAGACATAAGCAAAACAATGGTAAGCACTTTTGGTGGAAGCATAGAAAGAGCAATTAACTTAAAAGATAAAATTGAAATATATGAAAAAATTAAAAATGTTTTTGAAAATATAGAGCAGCTTAACGAATTGGAAGTTTTAAGATTAAAAGATGATGTATTAAATGATAAAGATGAAATCTTCTCAATTTTAGATTATATTAACACATGTTTTTATAATAAAATGATTAACAATATTTCTAAAGCAGAAAAGTACAACAACTGTATACAGGCTGTTGAAGAAGCAAAAACAAGACTTAGAAGAAACAGTAATTATGATATGACAATAGATAATCTTCTATTTGCAATAGAAAGGAGCATTACGAATGGCTAACATTATAGGAGTACGCTTTAAAAAAGCAGGTAAAATATATTTTTTTGATCCAGATGGAAAGCAAGTCAAAAAAGGCGAACATGTAATTGTAGAAACATCAATGGGTATGGAATATGGTGAGGTTGTAATAGCAAATAGACAGCTTCCTCAAGAAAAAATAGTTGCACCATTAAAAAAGATAATAAGAGTTGCAACACCACGGTGATGCAAGACAAAACATAGAAAATAAGAAGCAAGAAAAAGAAGCCTTTAAGACTTGTGAAAAGAAAATAAAAGAACATGGCCTAGACATGAAACTAATGGATGTAGAATTTAAATTCGATAAAAGTAAAATACTATTTTTCTTTACAGCAGATGGAAGAATAGATTTTAGAGAATTAGTAAGAGATCTAGCTTCAGTATATAAAACAAGAATAGAAATGAGACAAGTTGGTGTAAGGGATGAAGTAAGAAGAATAGGTGGAAATGGTGTTTGTGGTAGAGAATTATGCTGTTGCTCATTTTTAGGTAACTTTGAAACAGTTTCAATAAAAATGGCAAAGGAACAAAATGTTTCTCTAAACCCTTCAAAAATATCAGGAAATTGTGGGAGATTAATGTGTTGCCTACAATATGAGCAAAATGTTTATGAAGAGAAGCTAAAAAAACTACCTAAAATAGGTGCAATAGTAAAAACACAAGATGGACAAGGTGAAGTTTGTGGGTTGGAAACATTAAAAGAAATTGTTAAAGTAAAATTTAAAGATGGGGATGAAACATTTTTTAGAAAATATAATGCTAAAGATATAAAGATAATAAAAAATATAGAAAAAGAAAGCAACGAAATTAGTAAAGAAGATTTAGCAGAATTAAAGAAAATGGAAGAACTAGATAAAAGAGACAAAAAGAACTCTTGAACAAAGTTACAAACAAGGCAAAACTTGAAGTAGTATAAATAGTAAAAGGAGGGAATAAAAATGGCATATAAAATTACAGATAAATGTATAAGCTGTGGAGCATGTGCTGCAGAATGCCCAGTAGGATGCATATCTCAAGGAGATACAACTTATGTTATAGATAAAAACTCATGCATAGGCTGTGGAACATGTGCTGGAGTATGTCCAGTAAGTGCACCAGAAGAAGAATAAAAAAATTTATATTTTTAATATTCGTTTAAGGAAAGGTGATTATAATTATAACATAAACAACATGTATAACAACCAAAAAATATCACCCCAAATATTATGAATAAAAGATTATATGTCTTTTATTCATTTTTTTTTAATAATTTTGAAAATTTTCCAAAAAACTATTGCATTTTTAGTACAAAAAAATATATAATAGTACCAAGTTAAAAAAACTTAAAAATGTAATTTGCAATAATGAAAGGACTTAGATTTTATTATGAGAAAATATTTTGGAACAGACGGAATTAGAAGAATAGCCAATACCGAGCTTACACCAGAACTTGTGTATAAGGTAGCAAAAGCAGGAGCTTATGTTTTAGCTAAACATTCAGAACATGCTCCAACAATTCTAATTGGAAGAGATACAAGGTTATCAGGTACACTTATTGAAAGTGCTATGACAGCAGGTTTTTTAAGTTATGGAGCAAATGTTAAACTTCTTGGAGTTTTACCAACACCAGGTGTAGCATATTTAACAAAGAAATTAAAAGCAGATGCAAGTGTTGTTATATCTGCATCACACAATACATATGAATTCAATGGAATTAAATACTTTAGTAATAAAGGTATGAAAATACCAGACGAAATAGAAGAAGAAATAGAAACAGTGTTAGATTCTGGACATCTAGATGAATTAACTGCACATCCAAGCAAAATTGGTGTTTCTGAATACAGAGAAGATTTAGCAGATGAATATATTTATATGTTAAGAAAGAACTTTGAAGAAAACATTGAAGCAAATTTGAATGATAATTTCTGTGTTGCTCTTGATGTTGCAAATGGTGCAACATATAAAGTTGCAGAAAAGGTATTTACAAAACTTGGAATCAACTTTAAAATAATAAACAATTCTCCAAGTGGTATAAATATCAATGAAAATTGTGGTTCAACACATTTAGGTACACTTAAAGAATATGTTCTTCAAAACCATATGAGCCTTGGTATTGCCTATGATGGTGATGGAGATAGATGTTTAGCAATAGATGAAAACGGAAATGAAATTGATGGAGATATACTTTTAGCAATATTTGGAAATTATCTAAAAGAAAAAGGAAAACTTAAAAATGATACAATTGTAGCAACAATAATGAGTAATATGGGCTTAAATAAATTTGCTGCAAACAATAATATAACTTTAAAACAAACAAAAGTTGGAGATAGATATGTTCTAGAAGAAATGCTTAAAAACAATTACAACCTTGGTGGAGAACAATCAGGACATATAATAATGCTTGACTATAATCCTACAGGAGATGGAATATTAACATCACTTATGCTAATACAAATACTTCTTGAAAAGAAAGTCAAAGTTTCAGAATTAAGTAAAATAATGAAAAAATACCCACAAGCACAAGTAAATGTTAAAGTTTGCAACGAGAAAAAACCTTTATATCAAGAAGATAGTGAAATACTTAATGAAATAAATTCAATTAAAGAGAAACTTGGAGACAATGGAAGAATTGTTGTGAGAGCTTCTGGTACAGAGCCATTAATTAGAGTTATGCTAGAAGGAGAAAGCCAATCTGACCTTGAAAAAATGGCCAATAAACTTGCTAAATTAATTAAAGTAAAATTAAATTAATTTTAGGGTTAAATCCCACAAAAGAAAAGGAGGAGAGAAAGTCATGTTTGTTATTAATATCTCTGAGCCTATTACATTGTTACTACTTACACTAGCAACTGTATTACTAATTTTTTTAGGAAAAGAAGTAAAAAAAAGTTATGTTCCAGCTTTTGCATTATTCGCATATTTAATTCTTGTTGTAGTACATAGTGTTCAATTAGGTACATTAACAGAAGAATTTTATGAAACATATCACAGTTTGCTTATCAATTGTGTAGCAATTGATTGTGTAATGATATTTATATCATTCTTTGCATACTTATGGATTGATGATATTTCAAGCAAATTCTACAAGAAGAAAAGTATAGACAATAGTCTAGACTGGTTCTGGAATAAAATTTAATTAAACTATAAGGTGGGACAAGTTTTCGTGTTCCACCTTGCTTTATAATAGCAGAAAGGAAAAACAAAATGAATAAAAAAGTTATAATTATAAATGGCACAGGAGGTTCAGGCAAAGATACGTTTGTTGAGTTTTGCGCTGAATTTGCTAGAGTTACTAATATATCTTCAGTAGACCCCGCAAAAGCTGCAGCGAAAGTGTTAGTTGGCTGGGAAGGTGAAAAAGATGATAAAGCAAGAAAACTATTAGTTGATTTAAAAAAACTTAGTATAGATTATAATGATGCACCAGCAAAATATATAAAATCAAAATATGAAGAATTTAAAGAAAGTGACTCAGAATATTTATTTATTCATATTAGGGAAATTGATGA
Organism: uncultured Clostridium sp.; assembly: GCA_900553695.1. GTDB lineage: Bacteria > Bacillota > Clostridia > TANB77 > CAG-508 > UMGS1781. The sequence continues at coordinate 44,815 of USEM01000004.1, forward strand.
AATCAAGAAAATCAAAGCAATGTTAAATGCTAAAACATTACTGGTAACAAATCCAAGAGTAGCACTAATTACAAGCAATACCTCAGATGGCAATGTTTATAATTATGCATACGATTATGAAATAAAAAACGAAGGAACTCTTGAAGATTTAGAACAAAAAGCAAAGGAATTTGTATCATGAAAAAAGAAAAAATAGGTTTCTTTGGAGGCTCATTTAACCCTCCAACAAATATGCATATACATTTAGCAAAAAAACTAATTGAAGATAAGTTAATAGAAAAGCTTGTATTTGTACCAGTTGGAGACTATTACAAAAAGCAAAACTTAGCCACAGCAATAGATAGATATAATATGCTTAAAATTGCATGTAAAGGCAATAAAAATCTTATGGTAGATAATATTGCATCTAGCCACAAAAACATGCTCTATGCCACAGATACCTTCGAACTAATAGCAAATAAATATAAAGATGCAGATATATATTTCATAATGGGCTCTGATAACTTCAAAAAAATGCCTTCATGGAAAAACTATGAAGAAATAATAAAGAAATATAAATTTATTGTAATTGAAAGACCAAATTATGAAGAAACAGCCAATTTAGAAAATGTTATAACATACAAAATAGAGCAACCAGAAGACATGAGCTCAACAAAAATAAGAAACATGCTAAGGCAAGGAAAAGACACAAGTTTATATTTAAACAAAAATGTAATTGAATATATACAGAAACACAACTTATATTGATTAATTCGAATTAAAGTAGGAGGTTTGAATGAAATCATTAAAAAGAATATTATTTTTTTTAGTTATAATAGTTGCTATTTGTATTCTAATCTACATTATAAGCCAAAACTTATTAAAGTCAAAGAGTAATATAAAAGCAAAGAGCTTTGAAGAACTTGTACAATTTAAAACTAATAGTATAAATGATAACGCAAAGGTAGATAGTATTTTAGAAAATTTGGAACTTAGTAAGTATATTACCAAAGTGGAGAAAAAATCTGCAGATGAAAAACTAATCATTTACTATAATTGTAATAGTGAAAAAGACGTGAAAAATTATTGGACAAACGTTGAAAAAAATTCGATTATAGAAAAGAATTCAGTTATATTATTTTCACTTATAACAAATCTTAATATTATAAGCTATAATTTTAGTGGTATTAACCCAGAAATTATTAGTAATTATCCTTATGTCAATGGAAATAATAGGGAAGAAATTATAGAATGCACTAGAGAAGAGATTAACAATAAATATAATCAAGATGTAAGGAATTTTAATAGCAATCCAAAAGATTTTTTAAAGTATAATATCAATATGAATTTTACAGAAGTTACTTTATATGAGGTAAGTCACCTTAGTGACAATGCAAAGACTAAAGAAGTCACAATTAGTAACAAAGAGCAAGTAGAAAGAATAAAAACGATAATTAACGACCAAAATTTTGGCATACTGGATTATCCGACAGATGGTATGTGTTCACTGCTTTTAGACCTGAATAACGGATATGTAATAGGTCTATATGATGGCAACACTACACAAGGATTTATTTTCAAAGGGACAGTTGAAGAACTTTTAAGTAATAAAGAAAAATACTCCTTGAATACTGTTTCTAAAACTATACCTATAGAACTAAAACAATACATACAGGAGATTGCTGATAATAATTAAAATTCCAATAATAAATCAAGATATTTTTTGGAAATATCTTGATTTTTGTATGTAAAAACATATATAATATATATGCTAATATTCCTAGAAAGGATCTAATAAAATTGGAAGAAATAGATAGCATTTTAAACGAAGCAAATAGATGCTTGAATTGTAAAACACCTATGTGCAAAAAGGGGTGCCCTATTGAAACTTGTATTCCAGAGTTTATTTCTAAAATTAAGGAAAATAAATTCATGGAGGCATACTTTATACTTCAAGAAAATAATCCAATGAGTGAGATTTGTTCTACAATTTGCCCAGTAGAGGAGCAGTGCGTAGGTCATTGCATAAGAGGATTAAAAGGTACACCTATAAAAATTAATAGCTTAGAAAAGTTTGTAAACATTTGGGCAAAGGAAAACAAGGTTAGTTATGAGATTAAAAAGGTTCAAAACATAAATAAGAAGGTGGCAATAATAGGAGCAGGGCCTGCAGGAATTGCTTGTGCAATTGACCTTGCTAAAAATGGCGCAAGCGTTACAATATTTGAAAAAGAAAGCTCTCTAGGTGGAATTTTAGAATATGGCATTCCAGACTTTAGACTTCAAAAAAATATCTTATCTAAAATTGCCAATGTTATGAAAGGTCTTGGAATAACTATTAAAACGAATATTACTTTTGGTAAAGATATAACACTAGAAAACTTAAAAGAGCAAGGATATAGCAGTGTATTTTTAGCAATGGGAGCTCAAAAGCAAACCTCATACAAATTAGCAGAAGAAAACGTTGAAAGTGTTTTTAACTCTGATGAATTTTTAAAAGATTATAACTTAAACCATAAGAAAAGAAATTTAGGAAAAGTAGTTGTAATTGGCGGAGGGAATGTTGCAATAGATTCTGCAAGAAGTGCAATAAGAATGGGTGCAGACGAGGTTTCCATTGTTTATAGAAGAAATAGAGAACTAATGCCAGCAAGAGAAATTGAAGTACAAGAAGCACTAGAAGATGGCATAAAAATAATATACCAAACAAGAGTACTTTCAGCAAATGTTCTTAACAATAAACTAAAAAGCTTAAACTGTATTAAAACAGAAATTTTAAATTCTAAAGCAGTTGATATAGAAAATTCAGAACATAAAATTGATGCAGACACAGTTGTATTTGCAATAGGTGCAAAGCCAGATGATAAGCTTATTACAGCTTTAAATATAAAGATGGAAAATGGCTTAATCGCTGTAGATGAAAACTACATGACTAATATAGATAATATTTATGCAGGAGGAGATTTAGTAGAAACAAAATCTTCTGTATGCAGAGCAATTGCAACAGGTAAAAAAGTAGCAAAAGCAATTATAAACAGAAAGGAAAGTGATAAATAATGTCAAAACCAATGGTAGCCATAATTGGAAAGCCAAACGTAGGTAAATCAACATTTTTTAACTATATCGTTGGTCAAAGATTATCAATAGTAGAAGATACACCAGGAGTAACAAGAGATAGAATATATGCCGATAGCAACTGGCGTGGTAGAGACTTTACATTAATAGATACAGGAGGAATTGAACCAGAGCTAGAAGATGTAATTCATGCAGGAATGCGTGAACAAGCAAATATAGCAATTAACATTGCAGATGTAATTGTATTTGTAACAGATATAAAACAAGGTATAACCGCTTCTGACCAAGAGATTGCAACAATGCTTAGAAAATCAAAAAAGCCAATAGTTCTAGTTTGCAATAAAGCAGATAACTTTGGAGAACCAGACCCAGCACTATATGAATTCTATAACTTAGGAATAGGAACTCCATATCCAGTATCATCAACAAACGCACTAGGAATTGGAGATGTACTAGATGCAATATATGAGCATTTCCCAGAAAAAGAAGAAGGAGAAGAAAACGAAGACGTTATTAATGTAGCCATAATTGGAAAACCAAATGTTGGTAAATCTTCTTTAGTAAATAAAATTCTAGGCGAAAACAGAGTAATTGTAAGCGACGTAGCAGGAACAACAAGAGATGCAATAGATTCATATTTTGAAAATGAAACTGGCAAATACAACTTCATAGATACAGCAGGAATTAGAAGAAAAAGCAAAGTAAACGAGAATATTGAAAAATACAGCGTAATGCGTTCTTTACTTGCTGTTGAAAGAGCAGATGTATGCTTAATTTTAATAGATGCAAATGAAGGCGTAACCGACCAAGATGCAAAAATTGCAGGTGAAGCACATGAGGCAGGAAAAGGTGTTATAATCGTAGTTAATAAATGGGATGAATACGAAAAAGAAACAGGAACACTTGAAAAATATAAAAAAGAAGTATACAATAGGTTAAGCTATTTATCATATGCACCAATAATATTTATATCTGCAAAAACTGGACAAAGAGTAGACAAACTATTTACTCTAATTCAAAAGGTTGCAACAAATAATGCAAGAAGAATTCCAACAGCAATGCTAAATCAAGTTATAAATGAAGCCATTGCAGTTGTTCAACCACCAACAGATAAAGGTAGAAGGCTAAAAATACTTTATGGAACACAAGTACAAACAAAACCACCAACATTTGTTATTTTCGTAAATAATAAAGAACTTTTCCATTTCTCTTATGAAAGATATTTGGTAAATCAAATAAGAAGTAACTTCGATATGGAAGGAACACCAATAAGAATTATCTCAAGAGAAAAAGGTGAAGAATAAATTTAAGGAGGTACAGTTATGTCAGCTGTATATGTATTAGTAGGACTAGTAGCTTATTTAATAGGCAGTATCAATTTTGCAATAATATTTAGTAAAAAATTTGCAGGATTTGATGTAAGAGAAAAAGGAAGTAAAAATGCAGGAACAACAAATGTATTAAGAACGGTAGGAAAAAAAGCTGCAGCATTAACATTAATTTGTGATATTCTAAAAGGAGTAGTATCTGTATTATTTGCAATACTAGCTTCAAAAATCTGGGAAGGAACTGATGTAGAAGTATTAAAATACTTAGCAGGTTTAATGGCAATAATAGGTCATACATTCCCTGTATATTATGGCTTTAAAGGAGGAAAGGGAGTTGCAACATCTTTAGGTGTGCTATTAGTTGTAAACCCACAAATAGGCTTAATTTGTTTAGTATTTGCATTAATAATAATGGCAGCAACAAGATGGGTTTCTTTAGGCTCAATTTTAGCAGCAACATTATTCCCAATATTAACTGTATTTATGGTGGATAATATTGGAGCAAAAATCATAAGTATATTAATAGGTGCACTTGTAATATTTAATCATAGAACAAATATTGTAAGACTTAAAAATGGAACAGAAAACAAATTATCATTTAAAAAATAGAAAGGAGTTATTATGAAAAATATCTCAATAATAGGTAGTGGTAGTTGGGGTTCAGCTCTTGGAATTCATTTAGCACATTTGGGAAATAACGTAAAAATTTGGTCATATTCTCAAGAAGAAGCAGACCTAATTAATAATGAAAAAAAATGTAAATTCTTGCCACTAGCAACAATACCAGATGGAGTAGTTTGTACAACAGATTTTAAAACCGCAATAGAAGGTACAGAAATGTTACTTATTGTAACACCATCAAAATTTGTAAGGGAAACAATTCAAAAATTCAAACAATATGTTACTGACCAAGAAATAATAATATGTTCAAAAGGATTTGAAGAATCTACTTTATATACACTAAATGAAGTAGTAGAAGAAGAACTTCCAAATTGTAAAATAGGAGGTCTATCAGGCCCAAGCCATGCAGAGGAAGTATCTTTAGAAATACCAACAGCATTAGTTATAGCTTCTGAAGATGATAAATTATTAAAAGACGTTCAATCTACATTTATGAACGAAGCTTTAAGAATTTATACATCATATGATATTAAAGGAGCAGAGCTAGGAGGAGCTTTAAAAAATATAATAGCTTTTTGTGCTGGTGCAATAACAGGTCTTGAATTAGGAGACAATACTTTTGCAGCATTACTTACAAGAGGACTCTCAGAAATGGCTAAACTTAGTATAAAAATGGGTGGAGAGCCAAAAACAATATATGGACTTACAGGTCTTGGAGACTTAATAGTAACATGTATGAGTAACCACAGTAGAAATAGACGTGCCGGAATTTTAATTGGCCAAGGTAAAACAATTGAAGAGGCTAAACAAGAAATTGGCATGACGATAGAAAGTATAGATAACATTAGAACAGCATATAAACTTTCAAAAAAATATGATGTTGAAATGCCAATTGTAAATACTGTTTACGAAGTTTTATTTGAAGGCCTAGATGCAAGAAAAGCAATTGCAAATTTAATGACAAGAAATCCAAAATTTGAAGACTAGAATATTTACAAATCATTTTGGATAGAATATAATAGAATATATAAAATAAGAAAGGTAGGAATAAAAATGGGATTTTTTAGTGATTTGGGTAGAAAAACATCTGAAACAACAGGAAAAATAGCAAGAGAAACAAAATTAAAAATGAAAATTAATGAAAACAAAGGTAAAATTACAGATATATACGAAGAAATAGGTAAAAAAGTATATGAAAAACATGTAAGAGAAGAAAATATAGATATAAAAGCAGACTTAGAAGAAGAATGCAAAAAGCTAGATGAATTATCTAAAGAAATAGAAGAAGCTAGAATAGAAATTTTAAAATTAAACCAAAAGAAGCTTTGCAGTAAATGCTCTGCAGAAATAGAAAATGGTGCGTTATTCTGCCCAAAATGTGGTGAGAAGCAAGAACAAGAACCAACTAAAAAAGAGGAAGCTCTTGAAAAGTTAGAAGAAGCAAATATCGAACCTGAAAAGCAAGAAGAAGCTGAAGCTGTAAAAGAAGATTTAAAAGAAGAAGTTAAGGAAGAAAAAAGCGAAGAATAATTAATATGGGTATCTTTCATAAAGATACCTTATTATTTTATCTGCATTAAAATCTGTAACATTAATATAGAACCCAGTATCTAAGCTTACCCACATATTAATTTTAAACTTCTCATTGTTATCTATAAATGCACCTATAATACTTGCACTTTGTGTTGGATTCTTAAATTCTTCTTCCCATTCTAAACCATTTTTTATTTCTATATTTTTTTCGTAAAAATCATGAAGAAACCTTGCAATCTCGCCATTTTCGGTGCTATACAAACTAACTGTTACACTCATAATAAATTCCTTTCTTTAATATTATTTCAATATAAATTTAAGATATGCGTTCGAATAAAAGGTAAATTTTTGTTAATACTAATTTTTAAGGTGATTTATTTTGAAAAAAGTTTTGTTAATTATAATATCAATAACCTTTTTATTAGTTGGGTGTGGAAATAAAAATGAAAATAATTCAGATCAGAAAAAAGTAAGTTCGGAGATAGAATACTTTAGTTCACAAATAGCAATTTTACTTAATAATTTAAACAATATTTCATTAGATAATTATGAACTTGTATCAGAAAAAATTAACTTAAGCAAATCTGAAACTGAAAGTAAACAATCAAATAGTGGAGAAAGTCAAAGTGAAGGAAATGGTGGTAAATCTGCTTCTAATTCAGGTGGAAATCAGGCTTTAAACAATGAAGGGGAAGAAAGTGTATTTGTTACAGATATAAAAACTAAAAATGTATTAAACATAGATACAAATAATGTAGACTGGAATTTAATTAAAAACCAAATAGAGCTTATAAATTCTTCTTGGAGTGTTGTAATGCTTGATTTATCTAATGCAAATGTTCCAAATACTGATATTCTAGCATTTGGAGATTTATTAGATAAAACAATAATCAGTATAAAGAACGAAAATAAGGCAGAAGCACTTACTAATTTAACTGGTCTTTATTCATACATTCCAAAATTCTTATCTGCAACATCTAGTGAAAAGAACAAACAAAATATCGAAAATACAAAGTACGCGATTTTTACAGCATATTCAAATGTATCGCAAGATAATTGGACAACAATTTCAAAAAATCTATCTGATGCTGAAAATAGCTTCTTAGGCGTATTAAATGATACAGAATATTCGAAAAATAAAGAGTTTAAAATTAATAAAACATATATGTTAATTAAAGATATGCAAACAGTAATACCAAATAATGATAAAGAATTATTCTTAGTAAAATACAAAACTTTAATGGAAAGCTTAAATACCCTTTAAAATAGCTAATATTTGTGGTATAATACTTAAAGTTATAATTTAGGGGGAATAATTTTGAATACAGAAATCGTAGAAAAACAAAAAGAATTTATTGAAAAAGTAAAAGAAGTAAAAAATGCTAATCACAAATATTATAATATCCTTACTATGGGGTGCCAATTAAACGAGAATGACTCTGAAAAGCTTTCTGGCATGTTAGAGAACATGGGATACCTTAAAACTGATAATTTAGATTTAGCAAGCATTTATGTGTTAAACACATGCTGTGTTAGAGAAAATGCAGAAGAAAAGTTATTTGGAAAGTTGGGAGAGCTAAAAAAATTAAAAGCAAAGAATGATGGAGTAATTGTACTTTGCGGTTGCATGATGCAAGAAAAGCATATTCAAGAAAAGCTAAAACAAAGCTATCCATATGTTGATATTATACTTGGTACACATACTCTACATAAACTTCCAGAAGATTTATATAACCTGCTTACATCAAGAAAAAAGGTTCAAGATGTAATAGATATAGATGGAGAAATATATGAAGGTTTACCAATAAAAAGAAATAGTAATCAAACCGCTTCTGTAACAATTATGTATGGATGTAATAACTTCTGTTCATATTGCATAGTTCCATATGTAAGAGGAAGAGAGAGAAGTAGAAAGCCAGAAGACATATTACATGAAATAGAAGAACTTGCAAAAGAAGGTTACAAAGAAGTTACATTACTTCGGTCAAAATGTTAATTCATATAAAGGAAGAGAAAACTATGGATTTGCTGACCTTTTAAGAGATGTTCAAAAAATAGATGGAATTGAAATAATTAAGTTTATTTCTCCACACCCAAAAGATTTTACAGATGATGTAATTCAAGCAATTAAAGACTGCGATAAGGTTTCTAGAATTCTTCATTTACCACTTCAATCTGGAAGTACAGAAGTTTTAAGAAAAATGAATAGAAAATATACAAAGGAGCAATACTTAGAGCTTGTTCGTAAAATTAGAAAAAAAATTCCAGATGTACTTTTCTCAACAGATATTATTGTAGGTTTTCCAGAAGAAACAGAAGCGGATTTTGAAGAAACACTTGATGTAGTTTCAAAAGTAAATTTTGAACAAATTTTCATGTTTATATATTCAAGAAGAGTAGGGACACCTGCCGATAAAAATGTTAACCAAATTCCAGAAGAAATTAAACATAAAAGATTTGATAGATTAAAAGCTTTATTTGAAAGCCAAGTTGAAGAGAACAACAAAAAATACATAGGAACTATTCAAAAAATATTAGTAGAAGGCTTAAGTAAAACTAATGCAAACATGCTTACAGGAAGGACAAATAGCAATAAAGTTGTAGTATTCGAAGGCGATGAAAGCCTTGTGGGGCAGGTGGTTGAAGTCAAAATTATATCAGAACATAAATGGTATTTAAAGGGAGAAAAAAATTTTTAAAATATTCTTGAAAATCTCTTTACTTTTTCAAATTTATTTGATATAACTATACCATAAAATTATGTTTACAATGAAGGAGCAAAATACATGGAAAAAGATATCAAGAATTTTTTAGAATTTATAAAGTCAGATAAAAAGCTATCAAAGAATACATTAGAATCTTACCAAAGAGATATACTACAATATCAAGAGTATTTAGAAGAAAAGAAAATAAATTATAAAGAAGTTAACAATGAAAATGTTTTAGGTTATTTAGATTACCTAAAAGGTTTAGATAAAAAGGCTTCAACAATCTCAAGACACCTAGCTTCAATTAGATTATTTTATCAATATTTACTAAAAAATAAAATTGTAAAAGAAGATCCTACGAAAGGAATCCAATCACCAAAAATAGAAAAAAAGGCTCCAAGTGTTTTATCTTCACAAGAAGTTTCACTTTTACTTGAACAACCAAATGGAGAAGGTTTAAAAAGTATAAGAGATAAAGCAATGTTAGAAGTTGCTTATGCTACAGGAATGAGAGTTACAGAAATCATTTCATTAAACGTAAGCGATATAGATATAGAATCATCATTAGTTACTTGCAAAAATGAAAATAAACAAAGAATAATTCCCCTTGGAAAATTATCTTTATCAGCACTTAAAGAATACATGACAATTGCAAGACCTAATATGATTAAAGATGATAATGAAACAGCTTTATTTGTAAACGTAAATGGAAAAAGATTAACCAGGCAAGGTTTCTGGAAAATAATAAAATTCTATAAAGAGCAAGCACATATTACAAAAGATATAACACCACACGTTTTAAGACATTCATTTGCAACACACCTTTTACAAAATGGTGCAGATTTAAAATCAATACAAACAATGCTTGGACACTCAGATATATCTTCTACACAAGTATATATGCAATTCCAAGATGATAGCTTAAAAAATATATATAATAAAGCTCATCCAAGAGCATAAACTCAAATATAAAGGCCTTAAAAGATTATACTTTTAGGGTCTAATTTTTTTTATTTGCAAATAGTCAACATAATGTGCTATAATATATTATATAGGCACTTAGCCTTTATAAAAATAACAAAAGGAGAATTACATTATGAACAGAAATTTTCGGTACAGCGTGGTAGGAAGCGAAATGAACTTTGAAAATCTTTCCAATGGTTGGAAGAGCAAGGCTTATGATGAAATCGGACCTGTTCAGGGTCAGTACATGAAGACTCGCAATGGAAAGTATTACGGGTTTATAACTATCTTCAGAGATGTTTGTGAACCCAAATACTTAAAAATTCCTTCTCTCTACATGCTGAACATCTATGGGTTTACCCAGGTTCAGGATGAAATGGGTTGGACCATCATTAACGAAACTGGTACAGAAATCTTCAAAAAGAGATTTAAAGGTATCTATATCGTAAATGAAGAACTTGTTGTTTTGGAAGAGTTTAATGGTTTCATTAAATTATATTTCCCTCAACATAAGTGTGTAACCCAAGAGGATTTCACAGATATTGAGCCTGACAAGAACTTTGTTCGAACCTTCTATGGGCAGAATGAAGGTATCTATCTCTATGATGGAACCTGCATTTTAAAGGCTCGGTATAAAAGTGCATTGCCTTTTGGCAAAGACACTTTTAAGGGAATCACAGATAGAGACAAGGAAATCGTAAACAAAAAAGGTTGGGAAAATCCATCTGCAGAAGCGGAAAGAATTTTTCCGGAGACCCGTGGTTTCTTCAGAGCAGAAAACATAGAGTACTGCCCCTTGCTCAGCAGAAAGTTTGCATTCATCAGTGGTGAAACTGGTGAATACATCACTGGGTTTGATTTCAGCGAAGCCAAAGATTTTGACAAGAGCGGTATTGCAATTGTAAGAGATTGCGTCAGCAACAAGATCAAGGCGTTGGAACCCAGTGGAAAGGTAAGAGAAGCTTATTTCATTCAGACACCTGCTCCTAAGCAGGAATAAGCACAAGGTAATTCATACCTTTAAAAGAGAATGTAGAGTATAAATATACTTTGCATTCTCTTTTTATTTTTTATATTTTTTTTCAAAAAACTATTGACAAAACACGAACATACGTTTATAATATATTTACATTAAACAAAAGTTTGTTCGTAGGAGGAATATTTATGAAAATAGTTAATTTTAAAAAATTTATAAGAAGTATTAGTATTATATTATTAATAATATTTGCACTTTCAATCATTTGTGCAAAATCTACATTATCACATAAAGAGGTAGAATACACCAAACTATATGTCTCAAATGGAGATACATTATGGAGTATAGCAACAGATTTAAAAAAGAGTAATGACTATTATAAAAATAAAGATATAAGAGAAATTATTTACAATATAAAAGAAGTAAACAATTTGGAATCTAGCTCATTATATGTAAATCAAGAACTAATGATTCCTATAGTATAAGGCTACTGCAAAAAGGAAACAATAAGTCTTTATTTTAAGAAGTATTGTTTCCTTTAATTCATTCTATAAATTGGCTAGTGGGTTATTCTCTACAGCATTTCTAACTCTTTCATCGTTCACATGTGTATATATCTCGGTAGTAGAAATACTTTCATGCCCTAATAGTTCCTGCAGAGCACGTATATCAACATCTCCATATTGATACATTAATGTTGCTGCTGTATGTCTTAATTTATGTACAGAATATTTAGTAGTATCTAAACCAGCTCTTGCAAGTTCATTTTTTACAATATTTTGTACAGTTCTATTACTAATTCTTTCTTTTCTTTCGCTTAAGAACAATGCATCACGAGAATCGTTTTTAACCTTATCATGTGGTCTAATTGATAAATAATCTTTTAACGCATTCATACAAGCTTTATTTAGGTAAATGGTGCGTTCCTTGTTACCTTTTCCAATAACTGTCATTCTACTTTCAGAAAAGTCTATATTACTTATATTAATACCAACAAGTTCAGATAGACGCATACCACAATTTAGAAATAAAGTAATAATTGCATGGTCTCGAATGCTGTTTCTATCGGTATCATCTTGAGACACATTTAAAAGCTTTTTACTTTCTTCTAAAGAAAGATATCTAGGCATTCTTTTTCCAAGCTTTGGAGTTTCCAAATCTTGTGCAGGGTTAACATCTATAATCTTTGCTTTGCTTGTAAGATACTTAAAAAACACCCTAATTGCAGATATTTTCCTTGCACGAGTAGCAGGAGAGCTTTTTAAGTCAATGGCCATATATGATATATAGCCATGAATATCTTGTAAAGTAATTTTCTTAAGTATAGAAATATCCATATCATTTATTTTAATTTCCTTCAAATCCGCTTCGTCTGTTAATTTGAATTGCTTTTTAATATATTTCAAAAAATTAGCAATATCATAATTATATTCTTTAACAGTATTTGGAGATTTATTAAGAATAGTAATTGTATAATCTAAAAATGAATTTACAAAATCTGGGTTTGCCTCACGTTCAATCATCAAAAACACCTCTTACATATTTATATAATAAAAATGCTTAAAATTCAATATTAATATTTAAAAAATATCTTTCTTTTTTTTGTATTTTATGATACGATTATATTGTAATAAACAACACAAAGACAATTTTTATAATATTAATATTAATAAATACTTCATACAATGAGGATAAGGGGGAGATCTAAAGCATGAATAAGTTTATGCAAATAGCAAAAGAAAATGCTGATACAGGAATTTTAAAAAATGAAGGAGGCCCATTTGGTGCAGTAATTGTTGATGAAAACAACAATATTATTTCTAATGGGAACAACCAAGTTTTAAATCAAAAAGACCCAACAGCACATGCAGAAATTGTAGCAATACGAGAAGCATGCAAAAAACTAAACACATACGATTTATCTAATTGTATATTATACACATCGTGTGAGCCTTGCCCTATGTGTTTATCTGCAATTATATGGGCTAACATAAAGAAAGTATATTATGGCTGTACAAAGCATGATGCAGACAAAATTGGTTTTAGAGATGATATCATCTATCAATATTTAAAAGGAGAGAAAACTGATTTAATAGATTTACAAGAAATGGATAGAGAAGAATGTTTAAAAACTTTTGAAGAATATCAAAAGAAAAGTGGAGTAATATATTAAAAAATAAAAACAGATTAATTAAAAGGACAGTGGAGTAGGAGAGAGGCCATATTTTTTAAAATACTAGATTTTTAATAGTTTAAAATTCTAAAAATAAAATTCCATATTTCTATTGCTCATAATAAATCAAAAAAACAAAATTATAAAATTTGTAAATTATAAATTTAATTATAAATTTTATAATATTTTATATAAATTATTTATTAAATTTTATAATTAACTTTTAAAATATTTTTATTAAAATACATTTTAATTATATCTAAATTTCATTATACTTATTATAATTATATTATAAACCTAGAAGCGCTAAAATGGTTTTTAAGACGTTTTAAGATTACAGTAAATAAGTTAATCGCTTATAATTAATTGTAGAAAACAAACATTATATAAGTTATACTAAAAATGATACAAAATGTTTATTATTATGGGTTTTCTAAAAATCATTAAAAAGTAGTAAAAAGACGACGCACGAGAATCGTTTTTAAGGCGTTTTTATTTTTAAGACATATAACTTGTTGTCTGAAAAATGCGATAAAATAAGGCTTTAGAGGATTTTTAGAAATTTTGAGAAGATGATCAATAAAAGAACCAATAAATTATAAAAAATATAAGGAAATGAAACTTATATAAAATAGAACTATGGTAGTATTGCCAACTCCTGCCTCGTTGTTCGCAAAACTTTGATTTTGTGCAATGTTATATGTGCTTTTATTCTCCTCTCCATCTTTTTTAATTAAAACAATTTAAAAAAGAGGCTTACTACTAAACCTCTTTTACTAAATTTAATTTATAAATTTAATCTAATAAATTTATTTATCTATTCCTTTTTAGGAATAAATTTCTCTGCAAACTTATATCTTTCTCTATTTTTAACATATAAAAATCCTATTATGCTAAAAGTTACTGCTCCCAAGAAATTGACAAACAAGTCTTTTATTGTATCTATTAATCCAATGTCTAAATAACCATTTTCTATTATTGTAATAGTACCATCTTTTGAATAAATTTCTGTCTTTTCAATGTTTTTTACTTTAATTGGTATATTTGCATTATTTTTATTTATTAAAACTGATGAGATTTCTGTAACTATTCTATCTTTTTGCATATCAGTTTTAGCAATATTATCTGCTGAAAATTCGAAAAATTCCCATAATATACCTACTGTCATAGAAAAACAAAATGCAACTATAGCTATATATAAAGGTGATAAATTAAAACTATTGCTATTTTGATTTAATAAATCAACTAATGAAAACCCTATACCAGCACATATAAATCCATTTAATGTGTGTAGTATTGTATCCCAAAATGGAATAATACCATAAAAATTATTTATCTCCCCTAATATTGCAGTTGAATATATAAAAATATATATAATGCCTTCTAATAGGCTTGGAATGCCTATTTTAAACTTTTCAGAAATTATTGTTGGTATTGTAAATAATATTAATGCTAAAATACACATTAAAACGTTCGATATGTTACCACATACTATTTGAAATATCATACTTAAAATAACAAATAGCCTTAATATTAAGTAAATTGCAATTGATTTTTTATTTGTTTCTTTATATTTTTTTCTCATTATTTTTGAAAATTTTTTCATATAAAATCCTCTTATTTAATTAATTTAAACAAACCATCTTGCGATCTAAGAATTTTTAAGAAAGATATTTACTCTTTCTAAAAATTCTGCATTATTTTTTGTTGTAACAATTTGTTCCATAATTTGTTCTGTCATTTCTTGAGTGTTCATATTTGACATTGCTTTTCTAAGTGCAAAGATTGTATCTAATTCCTCTTTTGAAAGTAGTAATTCTTCTTTTCTTGTTCCAGATTTATTTATATCAATTGCAGGGAATATACGTTTTTCTGATAGAGCTCTATCTAAGTGTACTTCCATATTTCCTGTTCCTTTGAATTCTTCAAATATAACGTCATCCATTCTGCTTCCTGTTTCAACTAATGCTGTTGCAAGTATTGTTAAACTTCCAGCATCTTCAGTGTTTCTTGCTGCACCGAAAAATCTTTTTGGTTTATGTAGTGCTGCTGGGTCTAAACCACCTGATAGAGTTCTTCCTGATGCAGGAACGACTAAGTTGTAGGCTCTTGCAAGTCTTGTAATACTGTCTAGTAATATTACAACATCCTTATGTTGCTCTACAAGTCTTTTTCCTCTTTCTAGTACCATTTCTGCAACTTTAACGTGATGTTCTGGTAATTCATCAAAAGTTGAGTAAATTACATCACCTTTTATAGAACGTTTCATGTCTGTTACTTCTTCTGGTCTTTCATCTATTAATAATACTATTAACTCCAAATCTGGGTTATTAGCTGTAATGCTGTTTGCAATCTTCTTTAGAATCGTTGTCTTTCCAGCTTTTGGTGGAGCAACAATCATACCTCTTTGTCCTTTTCCAATAGGACATAATAAGTCCATTATTCTCATTGTGTATTCATTTTGAGATGTTTCTAATTTAATTCTTTCTTGAGGATAAATTGGTGTTAAATCGTCGAAAGAACGTCTTTTCATTGCGTTTTCTGGGTGTTCTCCATTAACTGCACCTACAAATATTAATGCTGGAAATTTTTCACCTTCTTTTGGTGTTCTTTTTATACCACGTACAATGTCTCCTGTATCAAGTCTAAATCTTTTAATTTGTATTGGTGATACATAAACATCCTTTGGTGTAGGTAAGTAATTTTCTCCTCTTAAAAAACCATATCCATCAGGTAGAACTTCTAGAATTCCTTCTACAACCTCGTCTCCTTCACTTGTAAGTTTATAGCCTTCCTTTGTTATTACTTCTTTAAATTCTTTCTTTTCTTCTTCTGGTTCTTCTGCTACTTTATCTACATTTTCCTCTTTTAAAATTGAAATAAGTTCATCTTTCTTAAATTTTGTTGCAGATTTAATTCCTGCATCTTTTGCTTTTTCTCTTAATTCAGTAAGAGATAATTCCTCTAAATCCATTTTACATATCCTCCTTTATATTCTATTAATTATCTATTGTGGATTTTTATTTTAGAAATAAACTTTTTAGAAACAATTTGTAAGTTATGCATAAAGGTAGGCTAAAATGCCTACCTTATTATTTACTAGTATCTATATAAACTCTTTCATTAGGCAAATACATATCTAGTTTTTCTCTAGCTGCTTCTTCAACATATTCTTCAGAATTTATATTTCCTTTCTTTTTGTATAAAGAATCTTTATACGCTAACTTTGAAGATATTTGTTCAGAATAATATTCTTGAGCATTTTTATATGAGTTAATTGTTTTTTGTTGGTTTGCAAATACACAAATTGCATATATTGCAAGAGCTATAAAGAATAGCTTCTTATATAAATTTTTAACTTTCATTAGTATCTCCCAATATATTGTTTCTTTAAATACACTACATCTATAATAATATTCTACAAATTTATGCAAATTCCTTCTTGTTTTTATTTTTTCTTTTCTTAAATTTTATTTTTTATGTTTTATTTTTAAAAATTGACAAGATTTTTGTAAATAAGTGTTTAAACCATTTTAATATCTTTTGTAATGGTTTCCAAATTACTTTGTTTAAGATTTTAATTATAAAATTTATTGGTATTATTATTAAGATTATAAATATCTTCTTTACTAAATTTATAATGTAGACTGATATGTTTATAAAAAACTTGCTAAATATAAGCATATAAATTGCTGCTCCAAGAATTACTCCTAGGAATATGTATATTCGTAATTCTCCATTGTTAAATTTGAAAATTGAATATAATAGTAATAGTCCAGTTATTATCCAAAATATAAAGTCTTCAAGACATGTAATAAAGTCTGGCGTTTTAAAGCTTTTTCTGAATATTCTAAAAATATCAAATAGTAAGCCAATTAAAAAACCATTTAAAATGAAAACTATAAAGGCATATGCTTGATTTTGCATCTTTTTGCCTCCATTTATTTAAATATTTTTCCAAAAATATTGCTTCCAGATTTCTTATCTAGATTTTTTTCAGAATATGATAAATTAAAAATTGTACCTTCTACAATTACCTCTGTTGTATCCAAACTTAATTTATTTATTCTTAAATTTTCTCCTTTTACTGTTAATAACCCCAATTCTGTTTCTACTATTACAATTTGGTCGTCGAAACTTAGAACATCCAAAACTCCGGAAATAGTTAATTTCTCTCGATTTTCCAATATTACATTTTGTATGGTATTACTTGTCATCTGTTTTCTTTCATCTATAGTCATATTAGCACTCTCCCTTCCCTACTCTTTCATATTAATTATATATATTCTGTGTTTGTGATTTTATGACTAGTTTATATGTACTTTACACAACATTTTAAGATTAACTGTGATGAATAAACTTCTATTAAGCTAGAAAGTATTAATACTATTAAAATAAAGATTGAAAAACATGTATGTCTTAATATTTCAAGCTTGATATTTTCTTTTCTTCTATCTTGCATGATTGATTTATATACCTTCATTCCACTTACGGCTAGTGCAATTGTGCAAGGTATAACAATTATATTTTTAAGTAACATTGTAGAAACAAGCATTGCAATGGTCTTGCCATTATTTAATACATGAAAAATTGCTGAGATTGTATAGCTAAGGCAAAAGCCTTTAAATGCCACTATAATATACACAAGCAGAAGTCCTATAACAGTTGACCCCATAAGCCATAGAAGTATAACAAATGTAAGGTTTTCTTTTATTGTTTCTTTTATGAAAAGCAGTTGGTTTATGTCCTGGCTTTCTTTTAAATTTTCTATGGATGTACTTATGTAATTTCCAATTTCATTATTTTGTGTATCGTTTAAATTATTTATAAAGATTACTCCAAATAGAATTCCTATTATAAATATTGTACTTGCTATAGCATATTCTCTTAAATTGTTTTCTATATGTGTCTTTATAATACTATTTCTTCTTTTCATACATTCCCCCACTCTTTTTTAATATTATGTACAAGTTTGGAAAATATGAATTATAAAAAATAGAAAGCCATAATATATGACTTTCTATTTGAAATGCAATTGAAATTACTTGTTCAGCAAAGCCAGAACGAAGTGTTCGACCAAGCTTCTGCCATTCACATAGCTATCCATGAAAATGGACAGATACTCATCCTCTTCCTGAATGCTCTTGATGTGCGGGTTGTTCTTCAGATCGATCATCCAGAATACGTCCTGAGGTCTTTTATAGACTCTTACCTCATACTCATTCTTAGATCCTTCAACCCTTTCCATGAAGAGTTTGAGTTCCACGCCTTGCGGTCCAAGAACGGACATTGTTGTGCCGTCCTCGATGTAGCTCTTCGGGAAGTTTCTTACCATCTCGTAATGACAGTACATTTTGTTGTTCAATCGCATAAATTTTCCTCCTCAAAACATTCATTTTATCAACTGCCTATATATTAACCTGTAAAACAGGATTATAAAAATTTACGTAAACTATTATACCACATCCACCTGAAATATTCAACATTTTTCTACATAATACAGCAAAAATGAACCATACAATAACATATGGTTCATTTTTGGGTATTCGCTAGGAAACTTTATTGCCAATGAAAAAGATTCTGGGCGTCTTGATGTCTGCTCCAGTGTTTAAAGCATAGATTTCGATATTGGGCAGCTTGCCGCTTGCTTCCAACCGCCAAGCAATTTCATGAATGTCAACGGAGTTCGTGACTTCGATAATTGCCAGTTCGTCTGCTTTCATAGGTGTCTTGCTGAAAAAGAAAATAATTTCTCTTACAGCCTCCTCAACAGTTTTCGTCCGGTTTACAACCCGTTCCAGTTCTTTTTCCATTTCGTCCTTGCGATACTTCATTTTGTTTTCCTCCTAAAATAATAGTTTTTCAATGGTTGCATCATTTTTTGCAAAACGGAGTTAATAACGTTTGTACACTATTATTATACTATATTTTAGAGCGAAATTCAAATTATGTTAATTTAAGCAAAAGAAAACTCTTACCTATTGGTAAGAGAAAGATATATATCTTTTTTATTTGGCAATTAGCTTACCTTCACAATGTAAACACTGTTTCTGGTATACACCTGGTAGATGTTGTTACCAAGATAACGAACATCTTCTACGACACTGGTAGAACAGTCGTAAATTTCTGGCTGTCCTTTAATGATTTCAACCTTGGTGCATTGGAACTTTTCTCCTTCGACAGGAGCTTTATGTGCAAAAGCCATAAAAGCGTTCCTTTCAGATTTTATCTCGTTGAACCAGCAAGAGTTGAAAGCACCTTTTACTCCTTTCAGAGTGTAATCGGTCTGCCAGCCACGATCTCTTTCAGAGATGACCTCATACACCTTGCCAACAGATAATACTGATGGGTTAGTGCAGTCAAGGTAGCTGAAAATTCCACCATTGTAACGTACCATTTTTGCCATGTTTTTTTCCTCCTTGGGTAATTACCCGTTCAAAAGATGTATGTTCCTACTGATGCAACGGAGTTATAAAATGTTACATCACTTATATTATACCATTTATACGAAAAATTGTCAAAAAAGAATTTATTATATTTTCAATTCAATCTAAAAATTCTTTCTAATTTTATCTTTTATCTTCTATCTTCTATCTTTTTGTATTATCAAATTTTAATTTAGTTTGCAATTTTATGTAGAGTGTGCTATTATTAATGTTGCAAAATATTTTTAGTATCTTCAAAATAAATTTGAAAATACAGTCCCCTGATTAATTAAAAGGAGGAAAAATCTATGAAAAAACAAGTACACTATTCTGAACTGGAGGATATGCAAAAGTATATTAAGGATTTCAACTCTGATGATTATGAACGTTCAATTGACTGCACAGACCCTTCTGTTACGGCATTTGCAAGAAATTACTATGATAAGCATTTACCAGTAGATCTTACAGCTTGGGTACGGGTAAATAGACCTGATGAAAAGTTGATTTATGGCAAGTTTCTTGGAGACCAAGTTTGTTTTGTTCGTGACACCCTTTGCTTCTTGTTGTTTCCAACATATGAAGAATGGAAAGATAACCAGCCTTTGGTAATTTCAACTCACTATTCAAAATCAGTTAAATTACCAATATTTCAAATTAATCTCAAAAAATTTGGAATAGAGCTTGTTCTTCGTTACAATTTTTATGACTGGAAAATTTCGGTAAAATCTGAGAAGCCTCTTGACTTCGATTACATGGATCTTTTTGATTCAAAAAAAGTAATTCCTTCTATTTATTGTGAAGGATTTCCTAAGGATAAAGTTTATGGAAGTTATGAGCAAAATCCTTCACAATTCACTATTGAAATTTGTTCTCATTACAATGTGTATACTTTCATTTTCTTACTCAAAAATTACTTGGGTATAAATTAAAGTGTATTTGTTTTACCACGGTTATTGTAAATCAATAGCCGTGGTTTTTATATTGCAACAAAAAAGACTTAAAGAAAAACTTTAAGTCTTATCTGGTGCCAACGACGTAGACATTTACAACTCGTTAGCTCTCTTGACGAATGACTAAATAGTCATTCAAGTTATAAATATATTACCAAATTATTTTATAAAAATCAAGTATTTAAGAAGAAAATATAGAGTGATATTTTATAAACCACTCTATAACTGAATTATAGTTTTAATTTTTTGCAAATAGGACATCTGCCACTGCCTTTTCTTTCGTTATAAACATGTCTTTGATATTCATGACCATTTTTGCATTTCCACCAAACTTTTTTACTATAACTTTTACTAATTGATTTAGGCGTAATTCCTAATTTATTATTCTTTTCATAATTCCATTTTTCCAATAATTCAGGATTCGTCGTTGCTAAATCATTAAAACCAACTAATATCTTGTTTCCAGAACAATACGGACACCCTGTACCACGTCTTCGAGCTGGAATAGTAGCTTCATAGCTATGATTGTTACTACAAATCCACCAGATTTTTTTATGAGTTCCTTTAGTTACTTCATCAGGTTTAATGGTATTCTTACTATAATCCCATTCTTTCAATAATTCTGGATTTGTTGATGCTATATCATTAAATCCTTTAAGAACTTTATTTCCAGAACAATATGGGCAACAAGTTCCTTTTGATTTTGTTCTATTAACAATTGAAGATTTATATTCATGACCTTTTTCGCATTTCCACCAGACTTTTTTATCTGTATTTTTCTTTACATTCTGTGGTTTAATTCCTAATTGGTCGTTTTTTTCGTAATCCCATTCTTTTAATAATTCTGGAAATAATGTAGCAATATCATTCTCTCCACTTATAGCATATCTTCCAGAGCAGTACGGACAATTAGAACCTCTAGCTCTATTGTTTAATGTTGTTGTCCATTCATGACCATTCTTACATTTCCAATGAATCATTTTAGTTGAATTGAGAACAACATTTTCTGGTTTGATTCCTAACTTATCATTTTTTTCATAGTCCCATTCTTCTAATAATTCAGGATTAGTTGTTGCCAAATCATTAAATCCTATGATAATCTTCTTATTGGCACAATATGGACATTTGGTTTGTTGATTTACTTTGTTTGAAACAATAGCTTGATAGTTATGACCTTTTTCACATTTCCACCATATTTTTAATGCACTTCCACTACTTATATTATCTGGAGTAATTCCTAGTTTATCATTTTTTTCGTAATTCCATTCTTGTAAAACCTCTGGATTTGTTTTGGATATACAGTTCTCTTTTTCCATAAAGTTAATCATCTTAATAATATCATCTAAATCACGCCTAATATCAAAGTCTATATCTATGTTGAGATAACTATTTAGGAAAGATAAAGCATCTTCTACATATGTATAATCTGTGTTATTATCTATTTTTATATTGTATATGATAGCACTTGAGTTAATAGGTTTTGATTTCTTTTCTCTAATTCTAATTATTCTCACATTGTTTTTTGAGCATAAATCATCTTTTTCTATATCATGCTTTATGTCTTTATGATAATAGTATCCATCATACTCTATACCAACATTTAGCTCTGGTATAAAAATATCTATTTCTTTTGGTTTTAACCATTCAGGTTTATAATTTGCTATAGTTTTAGAAAATTTTTTATGAATATAGTAAAAAATAATCTTTTCAGGTATGGATGTTCTTAAATAACTAGAGCAAATAGGGCAACGATTATAAAGCTTATCATTTCTTATTCTTGCTGGTATACTAGATTGCCATTCATGACCTTTTTCACATTTCCACCAAAATTTGACTTTACCACCTAAAATAATTTCATCTGGTTTTATATCAAGCTTATCATTTTTTTCATAGTTCCATTCTTTTAATAATTCTGGGTGTTTGGTTGCAAAATCATTATAGCCTTTTAATAATTGCTGATTAGCACAAATAGGGCAATTAACATTTCTATTTGTTTTTTGTGCTACTGATATTTGATATTCATGACCTTTTTTACATTTCCACAACACTAATTTTGTAGATCCATGACTTAGATTGGATGGAAAAATACCTAATTTATCATTTTTTTCATAATCCCATTCTTCTAATAATTCGGGATTAGTAGTTGCTATATCATTATAGCCTTTTTTTACAAGATTATTTGAACAGTATGGGCAACCACTTCCTGTGATTCTACTTCTAATAATAGAATTCCATTTATGACCTTTTTCACATTTCCACCATACTTTTTCTTTGCCACCATTAGTAATTTCATTTGGTTTAATGCCTAATTTGTCATTTTCTTCATAGTCCCAATCTTTTAGTAATTCAGGGTTGGTAGTTGCTAAATCATTATAGCCCTGCAAAACTTTTCTATTTCCACAATATGGGCAATTTCCACGACCATGTAATCTATCATAAATACTTCTATCATATTTATGACCTTTGCTACATATCCAATATACTTTTTTTATTGAACCTACTAATAATTCGTTTGGTTTAATACCTAATTTATCGTTTTCTTCATAATCCCATTCTTTTAACATTTCTGGATACAAAGTTGCAAAATCATTTACTCCTTGAATTGCTTTTTTACCCATGCAATAAGGACATCCGACACCTTTAACCCTAGTATGAATTACAGATTCCCATTCATGACCATTTTTACATTTCCACCAGACTTTCTTACTACTACCTGAAGTCAAATCAGCTGGATTATATAAAATGTTTTTTTCTTGATTCCATTCTTTCATTAATTCTTTATTATCAATTAATCTATCTGACATATATAACATCACCTTTAATACTACAAAAACGTAATTAATTGCTCTTATTATATAACAAAAGACTGATAATATCAACATATTATCAGTCCTAGAAATTGTAATTTGTATTACTGATTATTCTATTGCTCCAGCTATACATTTATTAAACATATACATCTCTACTTGTATTATCTTGTTATTTGTTACATCTTTAACAAGTTCAACTTCATAGCCTAAGCCTTGATACATTATTGTTTTTGTAGTTAAATCATTTTCTTGCTTAACTACTGCAAAAATAGGCTCTCTAAAACTTTCTACTCTGTTTATATCAATAGAAATCATAACACTATATATTGTTGCTAAAATAATTATAATAGATAATACTATTTTTAATGTTTTATTACAAAACTTTACAACCAAAACCATAGCTATTAACAATAATCCAAAAATTCCTATCATAAATTACCTCCCTACAAATTACTAATTCTTGTTACGATTATATAATAAAAGGTAGATAATTTCAACTGGTTATCTACCCAACTTATTGGAATTTTCAAATTAGTCTTTGCAAATAACCTTTGAACCTTCACCATCAATT